>NZ_AQXE01000003.1 GCF_000375485.1 Desulfovibrio oxyclinae DSM 11498
GTTTTGTGTTCACTGCCGCGTAGGCAGCTCAGAAAGGCAACTCCGAGCTGGTCCAGCAGATCAACGAGTTCACTGCCGCGTAGGCAGCTCAGAAAAGCGGTCACCGGACATCACAGCCGCGAGACCAGTTCACTGCCGCGTAGGCAGCTCAGAAATGAAACCCTGCGGCGCGGCATGGCCTCCCGCGGTTCACAGCCGCGTAGGCAGCTCAGAAAATGTTCAGGGCGAAGTCATTGCGGGCTTTCTTGGTTCACTGCCGCGTAGGCAGCTCAGAAATCCACGTCCATCGCGCTGGCCTTTTCGATGGAGTTCACTGCCGCGTAGGCAGCTCAGAAATGTTTGAGGTCGCTGACGAACATCACGTGGATGTTCACTGCCGCGTAGGCAGCTCAGAAAACGAGCTTTCTGACAACGCGGGATATGGATTCGTTCACTGCCGCGTAGGCAGCTCAGAAAAGTTGAAAACTGTTCCATAGTCTGCGGCATCAAGTTCACTGCCGCGTAGGCAGCTCAGAAACGATCCACCCTTTCCATCAACGAGAAAGGTGGGTTCACTGCCGCGTAGGCAGCTCAGAAAACGCCCGAGCGAGGGGGCAGGCCACCGAGTACGGTTCACTGCCGCGTAGGCAGCTCAGAAAAGATTGCCGCTTTTATGTTGGCAAGAGTCTGTGTTCACTGCCGCGTAGGCAGCTCAGAAATCCATTCCGCACGCTCCATGGCATCGCCCACGGTTCACTGCCGCGTAGGCAGCTCAGAAAATGACCCAGTCGCGCAGGGTGGAACCGTATCCGTTCACTGCCGCGTAGGCAGCTCAGAAAGCGGGCAATGACTGCGGCGCGCAGGCTCTTGGGTTCACTGCCGCGTAGGCAGCTCAGAAAAACTCCCTCCATATGAAGGGTCAATAAAAACGAGTAGTGCAATAAGGCCTGACGCAAAACCCTAATACAGCTTTGTATGGCCGACCTAGTTGATATCTTTAAAACATGTGCAGGGAGCACGGCAACGCCAACAAATGACACACCGAGACCCGTTCAGCAGGGACAGCCCTTCGTATCCAACCCCGAAAAACAAAAAAACCCCCGAAAAATCGGGGGCTTTCGGACCACATTGAACGTGGCGGTTCTGTCAATTGGCGGCGGGGGTAGGATTCGAACCCACGGGCCTCGTGAAAGGCCAACGGTTTTCAAGACCGCCTCCATAAGCCGGACTCGGACACCCCGCCGCTGCAAAGCTCGATATCTTATGCACTTCCGCAATTCTGTCAAGCACCCTCAAGATTGATTGACACGAAAGTGATTCTTCCCGTATTGAGAAGCATATTCAACAATTAAAACCTATTGATTCGAATGAAAACGCCACAAGAAGCCTTCACGCAATATCTCAGTGACGAGAATCTCAAAATGACCCCGCAACGCGGACTCATTCTTGAGTGCATTCTGGAGCAGACGCAGCACCTCTCCCCCGAGGAGATTTACGACAAGGTGCGCAAACGTGACAGCTCCGTGGGACAGGCCACCGTCTACCGCACGCTCAAGCTGCTGGCCGAAGCAGGCATCATCGAATCACTCGACTTCGCCGACGGTGTCGCCCGCTACGAAGTGGCCTGGGGCAAAGAACACCACGACCACCTCATCTGCGAAGCCTGCGGCAAGAATATCGAAATCATGGATCCCATGATTGAAAAGCGGCAGGAAACCATCGCGGAGGAGCACGGTTTCAAGCTCTCGCACCACAAAATGTATCTCTACGGCCTCTGCCCCGACTGCCGGGGTAAACGCTAAAAAGCTACTTGCTGCTTCGCAGGTCCGCCAACAAGCGGGCCAGAGGGCCGACCTCTTCCTTGATGGTCCGCCATGAATACCCGGTGCCCTCACCCGCGTTTTTCTCCGCCATGGCGGTGAACTGAATTCCGAGACCGACACTCCCACCTTTGCCCCTGAAGCGACTGCGAATCGTCCCCAGTACCGTGAAGTAAACGAATTTCTTCGTCTTTGGCTGGCGAATGCTGATGCGCAGGACCAGCGTATACCCTTCCTTGAGCGGTGGCAGTTCGCTCTGCTTCGGATTGTCCACATAAAGGCGTATGCCGCCCGGAGAGATGTTGCCGACGCGCAACTGCATCTTGTGCGGATTGCGCGTGCTCTGCGTGAGTGTCTGGATGTCCGGGCGCTGTTGCCAGAAATTCGAACGCTTCCTGCCGTCCCATGCCTTGATGCGGAACATGTCCTGCCGCGTTACCCGCTGCCGGGTATGCTTTCGACGGATCGTGAAGCGGTAGCGGACCGGGGCAAGGAGCACCAACTTACGCAACGCCCCGCCTTTGCGCCCGGCATAGGCAATGTGACTCACGAAAGAATTGTATTTTTCACCCTTGTAGGAAAACGGTTTGCAAAGGCAGATGACCTGCTGTCCTTTCAGATTCCGCGCAGTTGGACGCACCTGAATCAGGTCCATGTCCAGTCTTCCGGAAAAAACCGAGGATATCCGAGCGTGGCACAGCATCGGACCGATTCCGCTGGGGTCCAGAAAATGGACTTCCAGCATCACGCCCTTTGCGGTCAGATATTTTTCGATGTCGGTGTGACGAGGGCCGTGAACGACGCGGGAGACAAAAGCCATAAAAAGGTATTGCAGATAACTGCGATACCGCCACGCAGCGACAACCGTGACCACAGGCACCACGTATTTTAGGATGGTGAAAAAGACCTCGAACAGGTCATATCTTCCCGAACCGTGCGCAAACGTCTGCTGAACGTCTCGCAGGTAGTCGAGCTGCATCACGGGATCAAACATGGTTTTCCTTGCTATAGCGACTCTGCCGCCGATTCACGGTGCATCTCATGTGTCGCGCCCGTGCTAGCCAGAACTGAGCCGATATCGACTCAGAGAGAACGACGGGCCTGCCTCACAGCTCGTGCCAGTTCTCTGGCCGCCTCATGCGGCGAAGGAGCCGAACAAAGTGCGGAAACAACCGCCACCCCGTCCGCCCCCGCACGGATGGCTTCTGCGACATTGTGAACGCCAAGTGCACCTATGCCCACAAGAGGATGCCGAGAGCGTGAGCGGATTTCCTTCAACCCGTCCAGCCCCCACGGTCTGCCGGTGTCGGTTTTTGTACCCGTGGCGAAAATCGGACTCACGCCGAGATAATCCACATCCAGTGCTTCGGCCTCGTAAACCTGCTCCATGGTTTCCACGGACAAGCCTATGATGGCATCGGGGCCCAGCATACGGCGAGCGAGTTCATACGGCATATCGCTCTGTCCGATGTGAACGCCATCCGCCCCGCAGGCCAATGCAACATCGATGCGGTCATTTATAAGAAGGGGCACATCCCGCCCTTCAAGTTCAGCCTTCATTGCGCAGGCGAGTTCGACGAATTCACGGGTGTCCGCGTCCTTCTCCCGCAACTGCACTATCCCGGCACCGCCGGAAACGGCCTCAAGCACCACGTCCATGAGTGGTCTGCCAAGGCACAAGTTCCGGTCGGTGACGAGATAAACGCCGTAATCAACCTCGCGCATCAGTCCTCGCTCACTTCCATTTCGGCCTCAAGCGTGGAGATGCCGAGATTGTAGAGCTCGTCGTAAATGTGCAGTTGCAGGGTGCCGGGACCGTCCGAACTGTTGGCGGCGCGTTTTCCGCACACGGCCATGACTGTCATGGCGGAAACCGCTGCGTCGAAAGCGGAATCGGCCACGGCGCAGAAGGCTCCGCAAAGAGCCGTGCAGGTGCAGCCAAGGCCCGTCACACGAGGCATGAGCGGAGAGCCACCGCCAATGCGTACCAGCCGCTCGCCGTCCGTGACGATATCCGTCTCACCGCTGACCACAACGGTGCAACCATGCGTCTTGGCAAGATCCCGCGCCGCTTCTTCTGCGGATTCGGCCCCCTGAGTGCTGTCCACACCCTTTGCCGAACCGGACTGGCCGGCAAGCGTCATGATCTCGGACGCATTACCGCGAATGATCGCCGGACGATATTCCTTCAGCATTCCGACGGGAAGCTCGGTCCGAAGCTTGGTGGCTCCGGCGCCGACGGGATCGAGAACCACGGGAACGTTGTTTTTGTTGGCTGCGGCCCATGCCACGGGCATGGCTTCGGCATAGGTCCGAGCGACGGTGCCCAGATTGATGACCAGCGCACCACTGAAAGCCATGAGTTCTTCAACTTCCTCTACCGCGTGCGTCATGATCGGAGAAGCACCGATGGCCAGCAGCGCGTTCGCCGTGGAGTTGGTCACGACATAGTTGGTGATACTCGTCACCAACGGTCCAGCTTCACGAAGTTTTTCCAGATTCTCGCAAATTGTGCTTTTGTTCATTTCCATTTGATCCATAGTGCTTTTGCAATTGATTTCCGAATGTTCTCGTTTACCGCGATTGCATCCGCAAGGCAACTGATGTCCCCCGGCTCCTTGTGGCGTCAAAAGCCGCAAAAAAGGAACTTCTTACCGAATTTCCGCCACATATCATTGCTAAACAGCGTCTTATTTCCTATGCCATACGCGTTTTTGACCGAAATATCACACGAGGTAAGGCCATGCTCTTCAAACAAAAAACGGTTTTTCATTTAGCACTATTGCTGGCAGCCGTGGTGACTGTCAACCGTACGGCTCATGCGCGCGACCACCACCATGCCGTTTTGCCGACTTTTGATGGCGGCAGCCACCTGCTCTTGCATAACGTTGTGGAACGGGCATTTGAATTCGGAGGGGAAAAGCTGGTGATCACCCGCGCGCCGCAAACGCCTCCCAAACGCATGGAGCTGATGCTGGAACAGGGAAAACTGACCGGCGCTTTCCTGCTCCGCACGGCGGAACGCGACAGCAAGTATATCCCGATCCCAGTCGGACTTCTGGATGGTATGATGGGAAGAAGAGTGCTTCTGGTTCCCAAAAGCCATCCCGACATATTCGAAGGGGTAAAAAGCATCAAGGAACTCAAAAACATGGAAGCAGTCGCCGGTCTCGGCATGGGCTGGTTCGATTGCGAGGTATGGTCTGCCAACGGCCTTGAAGCGTATGAAGTTGCGAATACAAAATTGCTCTATCGACTCGTGGGCAACACGAATCGGAATGTGGATTATTTTCCAAGAGGATTGCCCGAAATTCTCACTGAACTGGAAACATACGGACAACACGTGACGCTCGATCCTCACCTCATCCTTGAATACGAGCGCGAAATGATCCTTTACCTCAGTCCGAAATATGCCGAACTGCGCGACGTCTTCCACCGCTGCCTGACGCAGGCCAAAGAAACCGGACTGCTCAAGAAGATACTCAACGATCATCTTGAAGAAACTTTCGAGCTGATCAAACCGGAAAATCGAACAGTGATCCGTCTCAGGACGCCTTCATGAAGCTACAGCATCTCTACCTGAACGATGATGGTTCGTTCATTTTGAATCAGACTGGACCTGCGGGGCGAGAAATACCGAATAGGCAAAAAGATCGTTGCCAGAAAAGAGACTTTGCTCAAGAGAGGGGGGAACCATTCACCTACAATGACAGAGGCGCTTTGTGACTACTTGCCTTGTCACAGCCTTTGTATTTCAACCTTCTGCTTCCTCATCTCTGTCCCCTACCACCCTCCTTTATTGGGCAACTGAAACAAAACAAAAAGCCTTCCCGTGCACGAATTTCAGGAAAGTGGTCCCACACGTGGTCCCACAAGCACTTTCAGGCACGAAAAAAGGGCCTACGATTTTCATCGTAAGCCCCTGGAATCTCTGGCGGAGAAGGGGGGATTTGAACCCCCGAACGAGTTACCCCGTTACACGCTTAGCAGGCGTGCGCCTTCAGCCAACTCGGCCACTTCTCCGCGTTTGGACGCCTCAATGCGTCGAGGCACAAGCATCTACACTTTCCCCCCTTGCAGTGTCAAGGAAAGTGAGGATTTTTGTACTATTTTCTTTCCTTTTTGTCCTGATGGCGACGGCGCAGCGTGGTCTCGGTTTCCTTTTCCTGCTTGCGGGTCTTGGCACCATAGCGAAGGCCTTTGCCGGGGCCGCGCTTGCCGATGGAAGTCATGCCGCGGCGCTTTTCGCCGCCCTTCTTCTCATGGCTGGACCGGCAATAGACGCGCACGGGCGCGTGCTGGATGCCGAACAGCTTGCGAAGCTGATTCTCAAGGTACCGCATGTACGATTCCTTGACGATGGTATGGTCGTTGACGAAGAAGACAAAGGTGGGGATTTCCTCGTCCGCCTGCGTGATGTAGTAAAACTTGGGACGCCTGCGCTTGACCACGGGCGGCTGATGCTGCTGAATGACCGACTCCAGCGCCCTGTTCAGCGCGCCGGTGCCGACGCGAACGGCGCATTCGGCCTTCATGCTCTCGGCCAACGGAAGAATCTTGCCCACACCCACTTTCTTGAGCGTAGAGGTCATGAACACCGGCACATGCGGCACGATGCGCAGTTCCTTGCGGAAAAGATCCATGACGTAGGTGCTTTGCGAGCGCTCGATGAGGTCAACCTTGTTCACGGCGACCATAAACGGGACCTTCTCGCGCACGAGAAACTCGATCAGCCGCTTGTCCTGCCGCGAGACGCGGTCGGTGCCGTCGATGACCAGCACGGTCACGTCGGAACGGCGGGAGTTTTTGAGTGCCCTGAGCACGCTCACATGCTCCAGCTGCTCCGTGATGTTGGTGCGGCGCCGCACTCCGGCCGTATCCACGAACGTGTACCGCTTGCCGCCCTGCTCGAAGGTCACGTCGATGCTGTCGCGCGTGGTCCCGGCAACATCGCTGACGATGAGCCGTTTCTGGCCGATAATGGCATTGACCATGGAGGACTTGCCCGCGTTGGGCCTGCCGAGCATGGTGATTCGCACACCGCGCTCGACGTCGTCTTCCTCCTCATCGGGAAGACCGAGATCAAGCACCATTTCCGCCACGCGCTCGCGGGCTTCGTTGAGCTTGTAGCCGTGAGCCGCGGAGACCGGCAGCATGTCGAGGCCGAGGGAATAGAAGTCGGCGCACATGTTCGCCTCGACTTCCGAACCATCGACCTTGTTGATCAGCAGCAGCACCGGCTTGCCGCTTTTGCGGACAAACTCTGCGGCCTGCTCGTCAAGCGGTGTCATGCCTTCCTTGCCGTCAACCACCAGCACGATGGCGTTGGCTTCGAGGATGGCTTCGCGCGCCTGCTCGAATATCTCGTTCTCAAAATCCTTGGACAGCTCGGGAGTGGCTTCGGACTCCAGCACCATGCCGCCCGTGTCCACCAGACCGAAACGGACGCCCTTGATCTGGCATTCCTCGAAGATGCGGTCGCGCGTGACGCCGGGGAGGTCGTGCGTGATGGCCACCGACCTGCGCAGCAGGCGGTTGAAAAGCGTGCTTTTACCTACGTTTGGCCGTCCGACCAGTGCAACTGTTGCTAGCATGAAAATCCTCGCTTCCCCTGACAGGCGGATGAATACGGCCGACGGGCCGACGGGGAGCCTGTGAAATATTGTCTGACGAGGCCGCCGGCCCCGAAATTCGCACCATGTGCGGCGCGCTGTGTAGCTTACTTACTTTGCCTTGTCGAGTCCAATACATCCCACACTCCGTTTCGCCCCACCCAAAATCGGCAAACCGCCTTGACTTGACCGCTGAAACAGGCAGTCTGAAAAGAAAACCCATCAAGCCGAGGCTATCATGCAATACACCAACGCCCTGATTCACGAAAAAAGCCCCTACCTTCTCCAGCACGCACACAATCCGGTCGATTGGCTTCCATGGGGCGATGATGCATTCGAGCGCGCCCGGCGCGAGGACAAGCCCGTGCTGGTCTCCATCGGCTATTCCACCTGCCACTGGTGCCATGTCATGGAGCGGGAAAGCTTCGAGGACGAGGACATCGCCCGGCTTCTGAACGAGGCCTTCATCTGCGTCAAGGTGGACCGTGAGGAACGCCCGGATGTGGATTCAGTCTACATGACGGTCTGCAACCTGCTGACCGGCTCCGGCGGTTGGCCGCTGAACGTGGTGCTCACGCCGGACAGAAAACCCTTCTTCGCCGCCACGTACATCCCCCCTTCCGCACGAGGTGGCAGGCTCGGCCTGGACGAACTCATCCCCCGAATAACCGACGCATGGAAAACCGACCGACAAAAGGTTATGGACGTCTCCGAAAATATCACGGAGAACCTTGTTTCCATCAGCACACCGGCCCCTTCCTCGGACGGACTCCCCGATGGCCGCAGACTCGCAAGACTGGTCCACGGCTCACTGAGCAGCGGATTCGACAGCCAGTACGGCGGATTCGGCTCCGCGCCCAAGTTCCCCTCCCCGCACAATCTCCTCTTTCTCCTGCGCCATGGACGGCTGACAGGCTCGAAGGAACCCGCATCCATGGCGTTCGAGACGCTGGCCGCCATGCGTCGCGGCGGCGTCTGGGATCACGTAGGCTTTGGTTTTCATCGTTATGCCACGGACCGCATGTGGCTGCTGCCTCACTTCGAGAAGATGCTCTACGATCAGGCCATGCTCGCGCTGGCGTATCTGGAAGCCTATCAGATCAGTGGCAATGACGAGTTTGCGGAAACCGCGCGACGCATCTTCACCTACGTACTGCGTGNCCTGCGCGACCCCTCCGGTGGATTTCACACTGCGGAAGATGCGGACAGCGAAGGTGAGGAGGGACTCTTTCACACCTGGACACTGAAGGAAATCGAGTCAGTCCTGTCACCCGAAGAGTCCGCAGCGTTTTGCAAGCACTACAACATATTGCAGGAAGGAAACTTCCGCGACGAAGCCACAGGAGAGCTGACGGGGCGCAATATCCCGCATGAAAGCGATGTATCACCGGTGCCCGCCGAACTGCTGGAATTCGCGCGAAAAAAACTCTTCACCGAGCGAGAAAAACGCATCAGGCCGCACCTCGACGACAAGATTCTCACCGATATGAACGGACTCATGATAGCGGCGCTGGCTCGTGGCGGCAGGGTTCTGGGGCAGCCGGAATACACTGACGCAGCAAAAAAAGCCGCCGAGTTCGTGCTCGACACACTTTCCGACGGCAACGGCGCGCTTCGGCACGGCTACCGAGAGGGCGTCATGAATGCACCCGGCACTCTCGACGACCACGCCTACATGCTCTGGGGGCTTCTGGAGCTTCACGATGCCACGTTCGACAACCGTATGCTCGAACAGGCGCTGTTGGTGGCCCGTAACATGATCGATTCATTCGAGGACGAGGAACGCGGCGGGTTCCACCTGAGTTCCAAGGATTCGGAAACTGTTCTGGTTCGTCAGAAGGACAGCTACGACGGCGCTCTGCCTTGCGGCAATTCCGTGGCCGTACACACGCTCTATCGCCTGAGCAGGATGCTGAGGATGCAGGCGCTCAGGGATGCCGCCACGCGTTGCGCCACGGCTTTCTCCGGCATTCTGGAACAGCAGCCTCAGGCACTGGTCCACATGGTCGGCGCGCTGGAACTGATGCAACACGCCGAAACCGACATCGTCGTGGCGGGCAAAACCGATTCGGAGGCTACGCGAGAGCTTCTGAAATCCCTCGCCCCGGTCCGTCCCATGTCCACCACGGTAATCTTCGTACCGATCGATGAGCCCGACCTTCCGACCGCCCTCCCCGATCCGGCTCCTTACAAGCTGGAGCTGGAAGGGATGGGCGCCGAGGCGGCGGCATGGGTCTGCATCGACAAATCCTGCCGACGCCCCGTCACATCGCCCGAAGATCTGCGAGAGCAACTTTCCAAATCGGCAGATTGACGATGATTGAACATGGAAACAAAAAGCCCCCGGAGAACCGGGGGCTTTCGTTTTAACCGAGGTCGACGATCTGTTTATCGTCGTCCCTTGAGCTGCCTGCGTTAAGCCTTCGCTCCACGTAGTCGAGGATCTTGGCGAAGGTGAAGGTGCAGGTGAGGTAGATGACGCCTGCGCCGAACAGGAACGGCACGAAGGTGTAGTATTTCGCCCCGAGCACCTTGGAGGTGTACATCAGCTCGCCGAAGCCGACCACGGACACCAGCGAGGAGTCCTTGAGCAGCACGATGAGCTCGTTGCAAAGAGGCGGAATCATGCGTCTGAACGCCTGCGGCAGAATGACGGAAATCATGGCCTGCTGATGCGTCAGACCGGAACAGCGCGCAGCTTCCATCTGACCGCGGTCGATGGAGAGAATGCCGGCGCGGATGATTTCGGCCGTGTAGGCGCCCGAGTTGATACCCAGAGCCAGCATCCCGAGCCACAGCGGATCCTGCGGCAGCCTGACGTCAAAGAGGACCATGAACAGCTGGGGCAGGCCGAAGAAGAAAAAGTAGATCTGCAGCAGCATGGGGGTGCCGCGAATGACCTGAATGTAGGTATCCGCAGCGTAGCGCATGAACACGTTGCGGCTTATGCGGCTGGTACCGGCAAGCGTGCCGAGCACAAGGCCGAGCGAAAGCGCGCCGAGGGTGATCTTCAGCGTGTTCAGCGCGCCTTTGAGAAATAGATCGTAATGTTCGAATACAAGAGAAAAGTCCACGGTCTCCCCCGGGAGCTTGGACGCGAAAAGGCCGGAAGGACGTATCCTTCCGGCCGTTGCGTCATGCGCTAGCTTACTTCATCCATTTTTCGACGAGCTTGGCGTGAGTGCCGTCCTCACGGAGCTCGGCGAGAGCGGCGTTGAGCGCCTTGACCATCTCGGGGTTGCCCTTGGGCACGATGATGGCGTTGAGCTCTTCGGTCAGCGGCTCCGGAGCGATCACGAAACCCTGCTTCTTGGCGTATTCTTCCGCAACCGGGATGTCGGCGACGACGGCGTCCACGGCTTCGGTCTTGAGCATCATGAAGGCAACGGACCAGGTTTCCGGTTCCACGACTTCGGCGCCGTCAACCTTGCGGGCGGCTTCCACGCAGGTGGTGCCGAGCTGGGCGGCCACGCGCTTTCCGGCGAGATCCTTGCCGGCCTTGATGTCAGCGCCCTTACGGGTCACGATGCCCTGACCGGAGCGGTAGTACGGATCGGTGAAATCAACGCTGCGCTTGCGGTCTTCGGTGATGCCGAAGCCGGAGCAACCGAGGTCAACCTGACCCATGGTCACAGCGGAAATAATGGTATCAAAGCCCATGGTCCGCCATTCGATCTCGATGCCCATCTTGTCGGCGATGGCTTCCATGAGGTCGATGTCGAAACCGACGCGCTTGTCGCCGTCCATGTTTTCGTACGGCGGGTAGTCGGGGCTGTTGCCGACGGTGACCACACCGGCTTCCTTCACGCGCTCCAGCATGCCTTCGGCGTTGGCGGCCGCGACGCCGAGCACCATGACCATGGCCATGACGGCCACCAGCATTTTGAACATTCTTTTCATGCCTCTCCTCCTTGGTTGAATACTAACCGTTTCCGACCAGAAGCCGAACAAAGTCCGGCCCTTGCACTATTCTTCACTCAGGCCAGCCATGAGCGGCCCGATCCTTCCCGGAGTCTTTTCGTCACCCGTGGGCAACATACCCAGAATTCGGCCTCTATATATGACCGCAACCCTGTCGGCAAGCTGTAATGCTTCGTTCAGGTCGCCTGTCACAAGCAGAACCCCCGCCATTTCCCGGACTTCCAGCAGGCTTTTCCAGACCTCTTCCGTAGCGGAGACATCCAGCCCCTGCGAGGGCTGCTCCGCGACGATAAGAACCGGTTCGCGGAAAAGCTCACGGGCAAGAACGGTCTTCTGGAGGTTGCCGCCGGAGAGCTGCCACGCCAGCGCCGTAATCTTCGGCGGCCGGATGTCGAATTTCTTGATGAGGTCCTTGGCCTTGGTGGCGGCCTTCTTCTTGTCCAGCCACGGCCCGAAGGCAAAACCCTTGCGGGTGGTCAGCAGCAGGTTGTCCACGAGGTTGTGATTCCTCAGCGTGGCAAGGCCGAGACGGTCTTCGGGGATGTAGGAAAGCGAGCGTTTCCACGTGGATTCCGCAAAGAACTTGCGCCAAGGCTTGCGGTTGATGAAGATGGTATCGCGCGGTGGCTTCCGCAGGCCGCAGATGGCCTCGATGAGCGCCTTCTGGCCGTTGCCCGCCACGCCAACGATGGCCAGCACCTCGCCCTGACGGATGTTGAAATTCACATCCTCCAGCCCCATGCCGGTGAGATTGCGCACGTCGAGCACTTCCTCGCCGGGCTCCATGGGTTCACGGTCGATCTCCAGGAGCACTTCCTTGCCCACCATGCGACGGGCCAAATCTGCCTTGGATTCAATGGAGGCCGGGTCAACCACGCCTTCGATGCGGCCGCGACGCAGGATAGCGATCTCGTCTGCCAGCGCGATGACCTCTTCCAGCTTGTGGCTGATGAAAACAATGGATTTGCCCTGATCCGCCATCTTCCAGAGCGCCTCAAACAGGCGAACGGTCTCCTCGGGAGTGAGGACGGCGGTGGGCTCGTCGAAAATCAGAATACGCGATTCACGGTACAGGAGCTTGAGAATCTCGACGCGCTGTTTCTCACCCATGGAAAGGTCGCAAATGCGTGCCGCCGGATTGATGTCCAGTCCGTACTGCTCGGCAATGCCGCTGACGCGCTCAACCATCTCCTTGGGATCAACGAAGAACTTGCCTTCCTGACCGAGCAGGACGTTCTCCGCCACGGTCATCGATTCCACGAGCATGAAGTGCTGGTAAACCATGCCGATTCCGGCATCCAGCGCATCCTTGGATGAAGAAAAGGAAACGGGCTCTCCGTCGATCTCGATGTAGCCGTCGTCGGGCTTGTAGCGACCGGCGAGCATGCTCATCATGGTGGATTTGCCCGCGCCGTTTTCGCCCAGAAGCGCCTTGATGCGCCCGGCGTGAATGTCGAGATTGATGCTGTCGTTGGCGACCACTTTGCCGAAACGCTTGGTGAGATTCACCAGCCGGACGGCGGGCGTTTCGCCAAGCTCGGAGAACGGCTTGCGGTCGCGGGACGGGTACTTGCTTTCCACGGCCTAGCCCTCGGGTTCGATGTTGGTTCCCAGCGCGGCGGGCGCCTCGGTTCCCCTGCCCCGGAAGGCGGAAAGCACGAGCACGATGATGGTCAACGCGTAGGGAAGCATGAGCAGAAGCGACGACGGCAGGTTGGTGCCGGAGGCCTGAAGCCGAAGTTGAAAGGCCATGACACCGCCGAAAAGATAGGCGCCGATGACTGCGCGGCCCGGACGCCAGAACGCGAAAATGACGAGCGCAACGGCGATCCAGCCACGCCCGCCGGAGAGACCATTGGTCCACAGATGCGTGTACGCCAGCGAAAGGTATCCGCCGCCGAGTCCCACGAGGAACCCGCCGGTACAGACGGCGAAATAGCGAAGCAGCATGGGCTTGAGTCCGGCTGCGGCTGCGGCCTGCGGGTATTCTCCAGTAGCGGTGACCGCCATACCGAGGCTCGTGCGCCTGAAGAAGAACCAGAAAATGAACGGGACGATGAACGACACGTAGACCAACGCGTCCTGCCTGAAGAAGATGTCTCCGATGTAGGGAATGGAGGACAGAACGGGGAACGCGAATTTGGAGAAACCGGGCGCGGTCTGGCCGATGTAGGGCGTGCCGAGGAATTTGGTCAACCCCAACCCGAAAATGGTCAGGGCAAGGCCGGAAACAACCTGATTGCCGAGGAAGCTGATGCAGACCACGGCATGCAGCAGGGCCATGCAGGCTCCGGCCGCTCCGCCAACGAGAAATCCCAGCCACGGAGAACCGGTCAAGTAGGCGGTCAGAAACGCGGCAAGCGCCGCCACGCTCAACATACCTTCCACGCCAAGGTTGAGGACACCACCTTTCTCCGTGAACATTTCGCCAAGCGTGGCAAAAAGCACGGGGGTTCCGGACTGCACGGTGGCTGCCAACAGGGGGATGATCAATTCGGTCATGTCTGTCTATGCCTCCTGCGCGGAGTCGGACACCCGCTCCAGACTGTAGCTCAGGAAAAACTGTCCGGCGAGAACGGAGAGCAGGATAACGCCCTCCATGATTTCACCAAAGGCCGCAGGAATCTGCATCTGCAACTGCATGTTCTCGACGCCGACGCGCAGCGCGGCCAAAAGCAGCGAGGCGAATGCGATATTGCGCGGCTCCAGTCTGGCAAGCCATGCCACGACAATGGCAGTATAGCCGTAGCCGACCATAAGGCTCGGCTGGAGTCTGCCGAGGATGGCGGATGTTTCAATGCACCCCGCCCATCCCGCCAGTCCGCCTGAGACGCACATGACGAAGATGACGAGGAAGCCATACGGCATGCCCGCATACCGGGCCACACGAGGGCCTTCCCCGCTCGCCTTGAGCTCGAAGCCCATGCGGGTGAAACGCATGAAGGCCCAGAGCAACACGCCGACGATGGCGCAGAAAATTATGCCCCAGTGGTACCGGGTTCCGGCAATACCGGCGATGACGCCGCCAGGCGAGAACTCTGCGGTCATTGGGAAGCCGAAGCTGGACGGGTCACGCCACACGCCGAAAACGAGATACTCAAGCAGCAGGATGGCAATGTAGTTGAGCATCAGGGTGGAGATGATCTCGTTGACGTGCAGCTTGAGACGCAGGAAGGCCGGTATGAAGGCCCAGAACGCCCCGAACAGAAAGGCCATGAAGAACATGAGCGGCAGCTGGCCGTACCACGGCATGTCGGGAAAGCTCAGGGCCATCCACGTCGCGCCGATGGCGCCGAGAGCGAACTGCCCTTCGGCCCCGATGTTCCATATCTGCATGCGAAAGGCCACGGCAACGCCGAGGGAACACATGAAGATGGGCACCGCCTTCAGGAAGGTTCCCTGAAATGCGTAGGCGCTTCCGAAAGCGCCGCTCCATAGAATACTGAGGCCTTCCAAAGCGTTCTGACCCTGACCTTCCAGCAGCAGTGCACTGATAAGGAAGGAAAAGAGCAGGGCGCCCACGAGGATTACCGGGGCGCCCCACTTCCAGGGTTCATCGCGCTTTTTCAGCTTGAGTCCAAGCGTCATAAGCGTACTTGATGGTCGTTACTCGGTGTTACCGATAACGCCTTCGACGAAGTAGTTCATGCCAAGGAGCTGGCCGTCATCGGCCTTTTCACCCTCGGGGATCACGACTTCGCCCTTCTGGTTTTTGATGGGGCCGGTGAAGACGATATCCTTGCCGCCTTCGAGTTCGGCTTTCTTTTCTTCAACAAGCTTCTTGACTTCGGCCGGGACCATGTCGCCCATGGGGGCCACGTCCACAACACCGGTCTCCATGCCCCACCACAGGGACTGGTTGCCTTCCCAGGTGCCTTCCTGAACCTTCTTGACGGTCTCCTTGTAGACGGGAGCCCAGTTCCAGATGGCGGCGGTCAGGTGAGCCTTGGGTGCAAAGGCGGACATGTCGGAGTTGTATCCCACGGAGTACTTGCCGCGTTCCTGAGCGGCTTCCTGCGGGCCGGGGGAGTCCTGATGCTGAGCGATGACGTCGCAGCCCACGTCCAGCAGAGAAATGGCGGCGTCCTTTTCGAGGGCCGGGTCATACCAGGTCTTGGTCCAGACCACGCGGACCTGTGCTTCGGGATTGGCTTCACGCACACCGAGGGTGAAGGCGTTGATGCCGCGGATGACTTCCGGAATGGGGAAAGCGGCAACGTAGCCGATCTTGTTTCCTTCGGTCATGGAGCCGGCGACGAGGCCGGTGAGGTAGCGGGCCTGATACATGCGGCCGAAGTAGTTGCTCATATTCTCGGCCTTCTTGAAGCCGGAGCAGTGCATGAAGGCAACGTCAGGGAATTCCTTGGCGACGCGCTTGGTCGGATCCATGTAGCCGAAGCTGGTGGTGAAGACCAGGTCAAAGCCGTTGTTGGCCATGTTGCGGATGACGCGCTCGGAGTCGGCGCCTTCCATGACGGATTCGACGAAGGAAGTCTTCACGCCCGGCATTTCAGCCACGGCCTTGCGGCCCAGGTCGTGAGAGTAGGAGTAGCCTGCGTCACCGACGGGGGAGACGTAAACGAAACCGACCTTGAGCTGGTCTTCCTTCTCTGCCGATGCGGCCTTTTCGGCCTTTTCGGCGGGCTTTTCCTCGGCCTTCTGCTCACCACCGCCACAGGCGGCAAGAGCCAGCAGCATCACCGCACAGGCGGCAACGGCAAAGAACCTCGCAAAACGTTTCATGGAACCCCTCCATTTGAGATTGTATACTGGCAATAGCCCAGCAGCCGGTTTTGCGCAATGCATCACGCCACACCGCCGGGACTTTCATCCTGCATTGAACTAGTCGAGCGTCACGATGGGTTGAATGAACTGAGGTTGAGAATCCCAAGGGAAAAGAATCCAAGTATCCTGACTGACTTCCGTGATGAAAGTCTCGACCAGAGGGCGGCCTTCGGGTTTCGCGTAGACTGTGGCAAAGTGCGCATTGGGCACCATGTCGCGAGCTATCTTCGCGGTCTTGCCGGTGTCGACCAGATCGTCGATCAGCAGCCAGCCTTCCCCGTCGTTCTGGACATTCTTAATGATATTGGCTTCGCCCTGACTCTGCCAGTCGTAGCTGGCGAGACAGATGGTGTCCACGAGCCTGATGTCCAGCTCGCGAGCGATAATGGCGGCCGGGACGAGTCCTCCGCGCGTAATGGCGATGATGCCCTTCCAGGGGCCATGCTCCACAAGACGCCACGACAAGGCTCGGCAATCCCGGTGCAACTGTTCCCAGGAAACCGGGAACATTTTCTTGTATCTCTCGCTGTTGGACACGCTCGTTCTCCCCCGTATGATTATCGGAAAGGGGGGTTATTATTCTTTTTTGCTCTGATTATCAAGAGCGCAGGCACGCCCCTTGTAATCAAAAATGAAATGCAGCGTCTTGCGCACGGTATCGGAAAAAAGTTTCTCGGAAAGAACGCTGCCGCCGATACGTTTGGTGATCTCGGTCAGTGTGGGATACGGGTGTACCGCCCCTGCAAGATCGGTCAGCCCCACCTTGCCGTTGAGCGCAGCCACCCACTCTCCTGAAAGTTCGCCCGCGTGCGCACCGCATATCTGAACGCCGACCGGCCTGCCCTTTTTGTCCAGCAACAGTTTGAGACAGCCTTCCTCTTCGCCTTCTGCAAGAGCCCTGTCGTTGCCCGAGAACCACTCACGGCGCACCGAATATTCAATCCCCGCCGCCTTGGCCCGCTCCTCGTTCATGCCGACAGAGGCAAGCTCCGGATCGGTGTATGTGCAGTGCGGCAGCCATTTGTAATCCGCCTTACGCGGCAGCCGGAAAACCGCATTCGAAATGACGATGCCACCTTCATACCCGGCCGCATGAGTGAACTGATTTCTGCCGGTAACGTCCCCGGCCGCGTATATATGCTTGACGGCGGTGCGCATTCGGTCATCCACGAGAACACCTTTGCGGTCGAACTCCACCCCGACCTTTTCCAGATTGAGCCCCCCTATGTTCGGCCTTCGCCCGAGCGCGACCAACAGCCGCTCCGAGTGCAGTGAGAATTCGTCGCCACCCTGCTCGTATACGACCTCGAACCCGGCATCGCCGTGAAGAACTTCCTTCAAGGACGTTCCGAGTTCGAAGCGGACCCCGTCACGTTCCATGGAGCCCTTTACAAAGGCTGCCATGTCCGCGTCCTCGCGGGTCAGAATTCGGTCACTGCGCTGAATGACGGTGACGTACGTGCCGAGCCGGGCAAAGGCCTGAGCCATCTCGCAGGCAATGGGGCCGCCGCCGAGCACGGTCAGGGAAGCCGGGAGTTCCTGAAGCGAAAAAATATCCTTGTTGGTCCAGTACGGCACGCGATCCAGCCCGGTAACCGACGGCGCGGAAGGAGAAGAGCCTGTGGCAATGACCCAGCGATCAGCCGTGACAGGCCCCTTGCCGTAATCGACGGTATGTTCATCCACGAAGCTCGCCTCGCCATAGTCCACCTTCACACCGAGCGAGCAGAAACGCTCTTCGGAATCATGCTCCTGAATCCGGTCTATGACCGAACGAATGCGATCCGAGACCGACCGCATATCCACAGGCGGCGGATTCACGCCGGGCAGCCCCCACTTTTGCCCATTCTTCATCTGATGGTAGACTTTGGCGCTCTTGATGAGCGTCTTGCTCGGGACGCATCCATAATGAAGACAGTCACCGCCCAGCTTTTCCTCTCGTTCGATCAACAGAACCTTCACGCCAAGCTGGGCTGCGCCGGAAGCCACGGTAAGGCCAGCCGCGCCACCGCCTAGTATGCCGATATCGTAGTCGCGGTCCGCCATTCTCAATCTCCACTCTGCAAAAGATGAAACGCCGCCTGAGCCGCACCATGCAAGCCCGCAAGCGGGTCGGCGTTAAGGCGCACCCGGATGGCTCGCATGTACTGCGTATAATCGTCCCGCCCGAAAAAGCTCTCCTGAAAGGCAACGGAACGCACCAGTTCGGGGCTATGCGAGGCCACCCCGCCGCAGATGACCAGTCCGCCCGTGGCGTTGGATGAAAGCACCCAGTTGCGGCAGGCGCGCCCATAGAACTTGGAAAACGTTTCAGCCACAGGACCGTCCGGGTCCAGCCGCTCCCCTGCCTGTTCCGGGGTGACGGTTTCTCCCGTCAAAAACTCGTGCAACAACGCCAGACCGTTTCCGCTGACCATGTCGTCCCCCACGCTTGGACAGCGTCCACCGCGTCGCCTGACGAACTCGGAGAACCAGAGTTCCTCTTCGTCGAGCAAAGGAAACACCGCATGTCCCGCTTCGGAAAGCATGGGCAACCACCCTTCAGGATACTGTAGAATGGCAGCGTGTCCCAAGCCGGTTCCAGCGCCAATGACCGCAAGTGTTCCGGCGGGATCAGGGTCTCCGGTATGGAGAAGCTCCGCACGTTGCATCAGGGGCGTCATACAGGCCCGGGCCTGCGCTTCGAAATCATTGATCAATCGACACCGTCCAGACCACGGGCCAGCGTCGTGAAGATCGGCATCCCAAGGGATGTTGGGCAAAACAGCCTTCTCGCCCCGCACGGGACCGGGAACTGCGAAAACCGCTGCATCAACTTCATCCGGCCCTGCGGGAAATCCCATTCCCGCGGCCTTGCCCAACAACTCGGAGAACGATTCCGCCTCAACCACCGGCATCCGCTGCGCACGAACCAGCTCGGCCCCTGCCGCATCCCCGCGGAAAAGGCCGAATCTGGCGGAAGTACCGCCCACATCGGCAACGAAGACACTCTTGAAACTGGTTTTCTGCATGAACTACCCGATTAGCATATCCGGCCAGAAAGCGAAACTTCCGGCAGATAATGAAACGTCAGCGTCTGCATGAAACAAAAACGGCCCGTCGTTCAGGACGACGGGCCGTAATGGTCAACAGTGCGGAGCCGATTTCAAGAAGAGTGTTAGACGGCCTCGGCTAGAGGCTCGTCATTCCCACTCCTCTTTTCGGAGCGGGATTCTTCCGGCTCCATCTGTTCGGCTTCGGCAGCCTCCTGCTTGCGTCTCTGGATATACTTGCGGGTGATTCCACGCAGAACTTCCACGTTGCCGCTGCGCTCTTCGGGCGGCAGGAAGGAGGCAAGCTTGCGCTCAAGCTTGTACGGGTTCTGTTCCTTGGCGATGGCCACCACACCTTCGAGAATAAGCTTCTGATTCAGCAGTTCATTGCGCGTGGCATCGTTGATCCTGTCGGCCACGGGAGCAAAAAACAGGTTGCCGATGACCAATCCGTACAGGGTGGAAATGAGCGCGACGGGAATGTGCGTCAAAATCGCGGCAGTGTCGTTTAGGCCCATGAGCATCCCCACAAGACCTATAACGCTGCCCGCTACCCCGAAGGCCGGAGCGAGGCGCGCCATGGTGCGGAAAACACGCTCACAGCGTTCCTGTCGCAGCTTGAAGAAATGCATCTCCGCGCTCAGGCAGTCGCGCATTTCCTCTTCGGAATAATTGTCCACGAGCAGTATCAAACCGCTCTTGAGAAAAGAACTGGTGGCCTCGTGCTCCTTTTTTTCCAGCGAGAGCAAACCATCTATCTTGCTCTTGACGGAAAGGTCCAACAGAGTCCTGACGATTTCTCCGTGCGTGGCCGAGTCCGCGGAATAGGAACGGGCCGCAGCGGAGAACGCCTCCCGCAGGCGCGAGAGCGGATTGCCGAGCATCATCGCGGCCGCGACCCCGGAACTCACCACCATGAAGGCGGCGAGATTCAGGTAGACTGTCGCGCTCCCCGAAAGCAGAAAACTCCCGAGGAAGACGAGCAGGCACACGCCGGTAATCAATGCGCTTTTCATGTTCATGTATGCTTCCTCCCTATCTCGTCACCATTATGATTTCCACGCGGCGATTCAGATCCGCGCTATCTTCCAGATATGCGGGCACGTCGGGGGAATGCGCCCCTCGCCCGGTCACGGCGATGCGTTCAGGTCGCATCCCGTAGCGTCCGATCAATCGTTCCGCGACGGACTCCGCCCTTCCTGCTGACAGGCTGAACCCGCTCTTTCCTTCGAGTTCCGTTGCGGCGGCATACCCAACAACCATGACGTTTCCCTGGGTGGTGCGCAGAATGCTGCCGATCTCGTCGAGGTATTCGTCCGCCCCGCTCAGCAACGATTCACCGCCGGGAGCGAAAAAGATGTCCCCGCGCATGATCACACGCATGGAATCCCCTTCACGCAACACGGTCACGGCATTATCGCGAGCTTTGAAGACCACTTCGCCCTGATAACCTGCGGGACCATTGACCGCATTGGACGAGTCGGCCAGCCCGCTCAAGTTGCCGATAAGACCAAGCAACGGGTCGATGGAGTTGGTCTCCTTTGCCCGCTCGGCTGTGTCGGGACTGAACAGGACCTTGAGTTCCGCCTTGTTGCCCGCATACACGAACAGCACGGTGAAAAGAACGAACATGACCATCATCAGGTCCGCCCAGGATGTGGCCCAATCCCCTCCCTGCTCCTGCAAGGCAGAAGCTTCCAGAGGATCGCCCTTCATGTCGGAGAAATATTCCTTCATCTGTACTCCGCTGGTTTTTCACCCGGACTGAAGCAAATATTCTGCCAAAACAACAACAGCCTAAAACTACTGACAATAAGTCAAAGGGAAGCATCGACAATGATCTCAGCGGCGGTTTTCCGACACTGCCGGCGCATTGACTCCGCTCATGTTTCCGGTAATGAAGCGCGCATGGAAAACAATCAGCATCCCGGCCCGTTCAGGGCGGAAAAGACGATCATTCTCGGCTCGGCATCCCCCAGACGGCGCGAACTGCTGGAAAATCTGGGCATCGAATTTTCGGTTGCCCCCAGCGACGCCGATGAACCCAGTCCGGAAGCAGGCGAATCCCCGGCGGCGTACGCGGTTCGAATGGCCGAAGCCAAGGCGCACGAGGTGGCCGGACGCCACTCCCAGGCCGTAGTTATTGGTTCGGACACTGTAGTGGCTCTGGAAGGCGAGATCATGGGCAAGCCGGTGGACGACACCGACGCCCTGCGAATGCTCACGGCGCTCTCCGGGCAGACGCACCAGGTGGTCACCGGCGTGGCGGTGGTGTTCCCGGACAGAGATCCCGTGACCTTCGCAGCCGAAACCGAAGTCTGCATGCGCTCGTCCTCCCGCGAGGAACTGCTCTCCTACATTGCTACGGGCGAACCCGGTGACAAGGCCGGGGCCTACGCCATTCAGGGCATCGGCACTTTTCTGGTAACGGAGATTTCCGGTTCGTACACCAACGTCGTCGGCTTGCCTCTGGCGGAATTGCTGGATGTACTGCTGAAGTACGACGTGCTCACATCCCGCTAGATCGGGCAGATCCCCACCGGCGCGTACAGTTCCGCTGACTCGTTTCAAAGCAACACACGGAGAAATGCGAAATGGAGAAAAAGCCCGCCGCCCGCTTGCGCAATACAAACCATCCTCACGAGCCCGCTCCGGAAAAAACGGCTGAAAAAAACACGGAATGGAAGTTTGAACTGCTGGCTCTCTCGGGCTTCAGTCTGTCCGGCCTGTTTTTCATCGTTTCCAGCATACGAAATGGCGACGTGCTTTCTTTGATAGGAAGCGTAGTCTGGGTTGTGTCCTGCCTGTTCTGGATGCTCCCCTACAAAAAGCATTTCTCCAAAGAATCAGCCTGTCGCTCCGGAAAACGGAACTAGACCGGCGGCGTTGTTCCCCCACGGTAATCCCACCGACAAGTGCAACGCCCTTCAGACACAAAGGCCGCACGTGACTATACACTGGAAGCACAGATGAACGAGATAACCATCCGCACCGTCCGCCCCGACGACCTTACAGGCTGCCACACTGTTGAACAGGCCTGCTTTCCGCCCGACGAGGCCGCGGACGAAGACGGCATTCGCACCCGCATTGAACGATTTCCTCAAGGCTTTCTTGTCGCTGAACGCAACGGAATGATCATAGGCCAGATCAACAGCGGCGCCACCCACAAAAACGACATCACCGATGAAGCGTTCAAGAAACTGGTTGGACATTGCAACGATGGGTGCAACGTGGTCATCTTCAGCCTGAGCGTACTCCCGGCGTATCAAGGCAGAGGCATCGCCGCATCACTCATGCGCGAGTTCATCACCGAGGCTCGCAAACAGTCCAGAAAGAGCGTCCTGCTGCTGTGCAAGGATGATCTCATTGACTTCTACGAACGGCTGGGCTTTTGCAACAGAGGCCTTTCCGCCAGCACGCACGGCGGGGCCCGCTGGTACGAGATGGCCCTGCCGGTTTCGGCAAGCTTCGCCGGTTCCGTTGCAAGGAATACTTGACGCCGGGCAGACAAATTGTGTTAATCCTCAGGACAATGCGAATTCGGAGCGAACGATCCAGATAAACGGTCGGTCCACGCATCGAACCAGAAAGGCTGGCAGGACGTTCTTTCGCACAGTATTGCGAAACGCGTCCGGGTTCATACAAACCTCGACAAGGAGCATGACGTGGCAGATCCCAAGGAATATACCCTGTTCAGCGGCGGTGCCAACGGCGCGGAAGCCTTCTTCGGCGAAATGGCGGAACAGTACGGTCTGAACGAGGTCAACTTCACTTTCGACGGACACTCCCCCGCCCGTACACGCGGACTGCGCCCGCTCACCCCGGAGGAACTCGCACGTAAGGACGTCAGCCTGCACTACGTCTCCAACCTGCTGCACCGAAAATTCACCAATGCCAAGCTGATGCGCTCCGTCCTGCAGACCATCATGTATCAGGTCGATAGCAGCCACGAAGTTTTCGTTGTCGGCACCCTGCGCGAGGACGGAACCATCAAGGGCGGCACCGGATGGGGTGCCGAGTTCGCCAAGATCTGCAACAAACCCCTGTACGCCTTCGGCCAGGTCCGCGACGGCTGGTTCAGCTGGAACCACGACAAAGGCGAATGGGACGAATGCGCCGAACCAGTCATCGGCCACCGCCACTTCTGCGGTACCGGAACGCGCTTCCTTGAAGAAAACGGTCGCAAAGCCATCGAAGACCTCTTCAAACGCACCTTCGGCTAACAGGCCCGCATTCCGATCTTCCCGCCCCGGTCACGATTCATCGCGACCGGGGCGTTCTCATTGGTTGCATCGGCAAAAAAATACGCTATACTTCCCGCGTTCTCTGAACCAAACGACAAGGAGCTAACAAAATGGCCAAGAAGATTCTCATGCTCGTCGGCGATTTCGTCGAAGACTACGAAGTTATGGTCCCCTTCCAGATGCTGACCATGGTCGGCCACGAAGTACACGCCGTTTGCCCCGACAAAAAGTCCGGGGATACCGTGAAGACCTCCATTCACGACTTTGAAGGCGACCAGACCTACACCGAAAAACGCGGCCACAACTTCATGCTCACCTTCGACTTCGACAAGGTGAACCCTGCCGACTACGACGCTCTCGTCATCCCCGGCGGCCGAGCCCCCGAATACCTGCGTCTCAACGAAAAAGTGCTCGAATTTACCCGCCACTTCTTCGAAACCGACAAGCCCGTCGCCTCCGTATGCCATGGCCAGCAGATCCTCGTGGCCGCTGGCGTCATGAAAGACCGCTCCGGTATGGCCTATCCCGCCGTCAAACCGGAAATCGAAGTTGCCGGTGGCTGCTGGATCAGCCAGAATGAAACCTTCAGCGACGCCTACGTGGACGGCAACCTCGTCACCGCCGCCGCATGGCCCGCGCATCCCGAATGGATTCGCAAATTCCTCGAACTGCTCGGTACCAAGATCGAAGCCTAGACCAATCAGGGGCACCTCAGGTGCCCCTTTTCACTTCCATGCTTGCCCAACCGTCACCCAACGAGTAAACCCGACCCCATGCAAAACGAACAGATAAAAAACCGCCTCGCACTCTTCATATCCACAGTCGGCTACAGCGGCTACCTCAAGCCCGCCCCCGGCACCTGGGGATCCCTTGCCGCCATGCTGCTGGCCCCCGCCCTCTTCATGCCCCTCAACATCCCCGGACGGCTGGCCATACTGCTCATAATCCTCGGCATCGGCACATGGGCCGCCACCAGAACCGAACGCATCACCGCCACAAAAGACCCCGGCAGCATCGTCATAGACGAACTGCTCGGCCTCTGGGCCACCTACTGCCTGTTCCCCGAACTGTCACCGTTACTCTACCTGCTCGGCTTCGGCTTTTTCCGACTCTTCGATATCCTCAAGCCATGGCCTGTAAAAAATCTCGAAACAGCCTTTGAAGGCGGACTCGGGGTCATGATCGATGACGTCGCAGCAGGCATCTACGCCGCATTCTGTCTGGGATTGTTTAACTATATCCTGCTGTAGGAAGAGTCTCCGACGGGCCCTTCGGGCGGACCAAAGGGGCGGCCCCCCTTTGGAATCCCTAAGTTGTCAGCGGGGTTGCAGCAGCCGAGTCCATGCGACCGCACAATCCGCGTCCAAGCTGCAACCCCGCTGACAGGAATTTATGTTCTGTGCGTCTTGGCTGACGAACTCCGTTAGCAGAGTTTCATCAAACGGAACTCCTCCATCGCCCACCCTCCCCTTCCAGAACTCCCGATAAACCACGCACTAGCGCATTTTTTGCCTTCTTTTTGCCAAGCATAAAAGAAGGACGGCCAAAAGGCCGAAACCTACACCTAAAGCGAATAGGGTATGCCACCGGCGAGCCCCCTTGGAAACTATGGGATGTCGTTTATGGACACACCCGAGTATGCTCTCTTGAACAATAACCGCGAAAACAGTCAGGACGGCAATCTTTCACACCTCAAAGCAGCGGATTTGTGAAACTATAATCACTCATCGTGCTCAATCGCTTGAAAAGAACATGAAATTAGGAGAATTTACTGAGTAGTAAGCTGGTATTCATCGGTACACTCAACTGGGTCTGTAGCCTATTTCGATTGTAGATGCGGCTAAATATGCATAAGCTGAAACCCATTTTTGCGATGACAAGCAAGCGAGCGCCGATCACATTTGTTGATTCTGTTATGATCACTCTTCACGAATCCAGAAGTCCAGATGCAGATCACTGGAGGTCATGTTGATAAAAAAAATAGTATTCCGGATCGCCATTTTCGCCATCTGCATTCTGGCTTTGGACATCTTTCTGGTAAGCCAGCTTTCCAGACGCCATTTGAACGACCAAAGGGTGGAGACTTCGCTGCAACTTGCCGCATTCAGAGCCCAGCTGGAGAAAGAAATCACGAAGAACTTGCTTCTTGTTCAGGGGACGGCCAATTACATCGCCATTACTCCTGACCTGACTCAGGAAGAGTTTGCCAGATACGCAAAGGGCGTGCTGACCGGAGACAACCTCTTGAAGAATCTCGCAGCTGCGCCCGACTTCGTGATGCGCTTTGTGTACCCGCTGGAAGGCAACCGAAAGATACTCGGGGTTGACTATCGAAATTTGCCAAACCAATGGGCGCAGGCCAGAAAGGCCAGGATGACCAAGGAAATGGTCATTGCAGGCCCCCTTAAATTGCTTCAGGGGGGCACCGGGCTCATTGGGCGCGCTCCGGTTTATCTCGAACCTGAAGGAAAAGCAGAGTTTTGGGGCATTGTTTCCGCGGTTATCGATATTGACAACCTTTTTGACACAGTGAGCATCGACACTTCCAGCCTGGATATCGCGATTCGCGGCGTTGACGGTTTGGGAGAGAGCGGTGCTGTCTTTTTCGGCGATCCACAGCTCTTCACTGCCGAAGATGCTGTGTACATGCCCGTTACGTTTCCGTCTGGAAACTGGGTCATCGCCGCTGTGCCGCGCGGGGGGTGGACAAGCACACCTCCTCTTGCATCTATTGTACACGCTCTTCTAGGCCTGATGTTGGTGGTCGTCAGCGTTGGCTTGTATCGTTCCGTGAAGCGAGATCACACCATCCAGACAATTCAACAAAATTTGAATCAAGCCCAGTACATCGCCCACCTCGGCAGCTGGAGCCTGAATCACTTGGATGGCAATATATGGTGGTCGGATGAAACCTACCGCATTTTTGGAGTGGATGGCGACTCTTTCATCCCCACCCTTGAAAGAGTCATGGATTTGATTCATCCGGAAGACAGACAGGAGGTCCTTGAGGCATTTCAATCGTCTACGGATACATGCGCAGGGTATTCGGTGGATCATCGAATTATCCATCCTGACGGAGAGGTTCGTCACGTTCAGGAGCGCGGTGAAACCGTCTGCGTCGACGGCGGAAAGACCCCGACGCACGCCGTAGGAACCGTTCTTGACGTCACAGAACGAGTACGCGCCGAAGAGGCGCTACGCGCCAGCGAAGAAAAAATGAGGGCTATATCCGAGGCTTCCTACGATGCCATAATTGTTGTGGACGTCAACGACACCATTTCATTTTGGAACCCAGCAGCTGAAGAGATGTTCGGCTGGAAAGCAGAGGAAGTCATAGGCACCCCCCTTCATCCGCTCATTGCCCCAAAGGAATATCATCATCAGATACGTAAAGGCATGGGGGCGTTCGCCAAAACCGGTGAGGGTCCAATTGTAGGATCAGTCATGGAAATGCCTGCAATCCGCAAAAACGGCGAGATTTTTCACGTCGAGCGTTCCGTCACGTCCTTCAAACTGGGAAACTCTTATATGGCTGTGGGCAGCTTGCGTGACGTTACGGAACGCAAGCGACTCGAACAGGAGCTTCGTCACTATGCGGACCGCCTGACTCTGGCTTCAAAAGCAGGAGAAATTGGTGTTTGGGAGTGGAATCTGCAAACCGATTCACTAAGTTGGGATGAACAGATGTTTCGGCTTTACAGTGTGGAGCCCGGTGAATTCAAGGGCGTCTATGAAGCGTGGCAGAGCCGGTTGCATCCTGAAGACCTGCAGGGCGCAGAGCAGTCATTGCAGCAGGCAACCGAGGAGACAGGTTTTTGGGAGTCGGAATTTCGCGTGATCTGGCCCAATGGAGAGGTTCGGTACATCAAGGCGGCAGCATTGACCGAAAAAGATTCGGACGGCAACCCCAAATACTTGATTGGAGTCAACTGGGACGTCACCGAGTCCAGAGAGTTGGAAAAGCAACTGCGTCGCATGGCCACCACGGACGACATGACAAAGCTTCACAACTGTCGTTATTTCATCGAACTGGTTACACGCGAAATAGAGAGAAGCATCCGTTATTCAAGACCTTTTTCAATGATCATGTTCGACGCGGACAAATTCAAGACGATCAATGACACATATGGCCACGATGTGGGGGACATGGTGCTCAAGGCCATCGCTGCGACTGCAAAAGATGTCTTGCGTGATGTGGACATTATCGGACGTATCGGCGGAGAAGAATTCGCCGTCGGACTTCCGGAAACCGATCAAAATGGGGCCATACTGGTGGCAAACCGGCTTCATGCGGCTTTAGAGGAAGCATTTGTGACTCTCCCGGACGGAGGAAAAGTGGATTTCACGGTCAGCCTTGGTCTCGCTGTGCTGGACGACACCGCCACGGACGTGGATGTCCTGCTTAAACATGCTGATCTGGCACTCTACACAGCTAAGGAGAACGGTCGCAACCGATTGGAAATATACACCGCGAGCATGGAATGATTAAGAGAAACCGGAAACAGTTCCTGGATCTGTGGCCATTAACTCTGGTCCAAAAGTGGCACTTTACGACGACTCGATAGTCTCGTGTTTTGACGCCAGCTAGAGCCAAGACCTGCATACACAGGTTGCGGCCTTACCTAATGCAGCTGTTTACCCGAATATTCACTGCCTCATCATCCGACAAACTGCAGAAAATATGGGCATACTGATGCCTATGATCCCACCCGCCTGAGACCTCGGGATATCCTCAGGAATGCCAAGTCATAAAAAAGCCCCGTGCAAACAGCACGGGGCTTTTCATTTCGGGATGTCAGATCAGCTAATAGGAGATCTTGAATTCGTCGCGACGGTTCTTGGCCCATGCGGTTTCGTTATGACCGGGGTCGATGGGGCGTTCTTCGCCGAAGCTGACGATGCTAAGACGTTCGGGTTCCACGCCGAGGATGACGAGATGCTCGAAAGCTGCGCGGGCGCGTTTTTCGCCGAGGGCGAGGTTGTACTCTTCTGTGCCGCGTTCATCGCAATAGCCTTCGATGACCATGGTCATGCCGGGGTATTCCTTCATGAGGCGGGCCTTGATGGCGAGCAGGTCACGGGCCTGCTCAGAGAGCTCATAGGAGTCGAAGGCGAAATGAATCATGAACTGCAGTTCTTCTACGGCCTGCTGTTTCTGGGCTTCGCGAATGGCTGCCTGATCATACTGATCCTCTTCCACTACGGGCGGTTCGGGCTCGGGCTGAACGTCGGGGGTGTCGTCCTCGACTTTCACTTCCGTGGCCCCGGGGGGCACGCTTGAACCGCTTTTGGTGGAGCAACCGGCTCCAACGGTGATTGCGAAACAAAGGATCATCGTCATGATGAGGGTCAGTCTGGTATTCATCTCCACTCCTTGAGCCGGGCCGCTTGTGCGGCGTGAAACATCCTGATTGGGTAATACTTGAATCATTTACCCTTTACTGTGCAAAAATCAACCCCCGGAATAATCCGTTACACTATTGCAACGCTGTATCCCAGGCCGGGGCGAAGGCCGCTCCGGAGCCGGTCTTGATCATTTTGGCCGCGTCTCCGTGTCTTGTGGTCAGATACAGCCGATATTGGCCACTTCTGTTGGACGCGAAGGCAATAAAGTAACCATCCGGCCCGAAAGCTGGATATTCGTCGCTTCCCGGGCCGAAACTGACCTGCCGTTCGCGCGACGTTTCCAGATCGTGCACAAAAATGCGGTGTCCGCTTCCGGTGCGTCGGTTGTAGGCGATGTAGCGTCCGTCGGGACTGAGGCAGGGGTGCGTGTTGTAGGTGCCGTCCAACGTGATACGGCGGATCTTTCCGGTCTGCAGATCCATCATGTAGATATGCGGATTCCCTGCACGACCAGAGGTGAAGACCATGTGCCTGCCGGTGCGGTCAAAGCTGGGGGAAACGTCGATGAACGAGCTCTTAACGAGGGCGCGCTGGGGCTTGAAGGCAGAATCGAGCTTGTAGATATCCGCATGGCCGTGACGGTTGAGGGTCACCGCGAGGCCGCCACCGGGCATGAATTCCGGGCTGATGACGGACTGCCCGAGCTTATCGGTGTACAGCTCGGTCTTGCCGGTATTCTTCTCGTAAACACCGAGGTAATGGCTCTTTTCGCCGATGTGGGTAAAGGCCAGCCTGCTTCCGTCCGGAGACCATGCCGGGCCGAGGTTGAATCCGCCCATGGTGGTGATGCGGGTCAGTTCGCGTCCCTGCGGCAGGACGGTGTAGATTTCCTTACTCTTTCCGAGTTGACGCACGAAGGCCAGCGGGGAATCGAAGAAAGCCTTCTTGCCTGTGAGGGCGTCCACAAACGCCGAACTGAAGCGATCCGCGATATCCACGATATTGTCCTGCGTCACACGGCCATAGGCCTTGCCGATGATCATGCGCCGGCCGAAGGTATCATAAACGCGAACCTCAAGGCCGTTGCTGTTCCAGCCGGAGGTCATGACGAGGTCAATCTTGGCAAGCTGCAGCGGGCGGAAATCGATCTCGGTGGATTTCACTCCGGTGCTGGGGTCGCCCCCAAGGAGCTGATCCATGGGAGTCTCCTCCAGAAACGGGAGGTAGGAAAGGTTGTTCTCCACGGTCTGTTCAAAGGTCTGCGCCATGGGCGGCAGATCGTCCTGCAGTGCTCTGGGCGGCAGAATGACCATGTTTACCTTGCGCTGACCGGGACCGAAGATGTCCACGGTAAGCGTTTCCTGCGCTGTTGCCGCGGCGGCGAGAACCAGTGTCATGGCCAGCGCGGCGCATATGGTGATGAGTCGTTTCATGTCGTCCCTACTGGTTGAGGTCCTGGCTGTTGAAATTGATAACTATGACCTTGTCCTGCTCCCTGCTCGGCGGCTCGACCCGCTCGGTTTCGCGGATGGCTCGCAGGGTGGAATTGTCGAATTCGATATTGCCCGAGCTTTCAAGGATTTCAGATGAAACAATGGTGCCGTCGTCGCCGATGGTAAGCTCTACGCTGGCAAGCAGGTTGGCGTCACCAGCAAAAGACGGATAGCGCCAGTTCTCCTTGATGGCCGAGGCCACGATCATGGCGTAGACTTCGGCCAGCCCGGACCCGGCGCCGCCGGGTGTGCCGCCGTGAGAATAAATCTCGCCGCCCTGCTCCTGCCGGAGTGCGGCGAGTTCGTCGTCGAGTTGAGCCGCGACCTGATCATCCTCGGCCTGAACGCCCTGCTTCACGTCGCTGAGCGCATCGGCAAGCAGTTCATCGGAAGTTTTTTTCGGCTTCGGCTTGGGTTTCGGTTTGGGGGCCGGTTTCGGCTCCGGCTTGGGCTCGGCCTTTTTTTCAGGCTTCTTGAGCGGCTCGGCCTTTTTTTCCGGCTCCGGCTTTTCCTTCTTCTTGACGACGACCTTTTTTTCCTTGGTCTTCTCGCTGATGGGCTTGGCCTCCGGCTTCGGCTCAGGTTTGCGAGCTGGCTTCACAGGCTCGACCGAAGACTGCATCGGCTGCTTTTCAACCTGCATGACAGGTTGGGCCACCTGTTTTGGTTCCGGCTTGGCCGGAGTCGCATCGCTCTTGCTCGGAGACTTTTCGCCGGGCGGGGGCGGAGGCGCGGGCGCGAGCTGCACCAGATCCACCGTGTAGGCAGGACGGTCCAGTTCAAGCTTCCTGTCGGGAACATCAGCCCAGAAGACCACGACCGCCAGAAGCCCCGCGTGCAGCAGGAAAGAAAGAAGAAAGCCGAAATATCTCATGATATGATCACGCAACCCGAAGGGCTAGCGTTTCGTTCCATCCTTCTTTTCCTCGGCCACAATGCCGAGCTTGTCGATGCCCGCAGCCTTGACTTCACCCATCACGTCCACCACCACGCCGTAAGCCACGCTCTTGTCAGCGCGCAGAAAAAGCTGCTTGTTCTGCGAAGCCACCAGACGCTGAAGGAAATCGCCCAGTTCGCCTTCGGGCACTTCGTATTTGTCGAGCATGATGGTCCCGTCGGCCTTGACGCTCAGGACCAGATGATCTTTGTCCTGCGGCAAATTGCGCACGGAACGCGTCTGCGGCAGGTCCACCTCCACCCCCTGCGTCATGAGCGGGGCGGTGACCATGAATATGATGAGCAGAACCAGCATCACGTCCACGAAGGGCGTGACGTTGATTTCCGCAAGGTAGCCGTTTCCGGTCTTGAGAGCCATGACGGCCTCCTATTTGCCGGTCCAGGCGATCTCGCGCTCGGCGCGGTTCAGGAAGGCGCCTGCGAAGTCGATCATGCCGGTTTCCACTTCGGAGAGCTTTCCGAGGAAGAAGTTGTAACCGATGGTGGCCGGGATCGCCACGCCCAGACCGATGGCGGTGGCGATGAGCGCCTCGGAGATGCCCGGGGCCACGGTTGCAAGCGCCGCGGACTGTTGAAGACCGATGGAGTGGAAGGAGTGCATGATGCCCCAGACCGTGCCGAACAGCCCGATGAAGGGCGCGGCATTGGCGCAGGTCGCCAGAAACGGCAGGTTGCGTGTCAGGCGGCGCATTTCGGCGCTGATACCCTGCCGCAGCACGCGGCGCAGCGTGTCCTTGACCAGCATGCGTTTGCGGTCACGATCCAGTTCGGCCTTTTCCAGCTTGCGAAATTCCTTGACCGCCATGGAGCTGACCTTTGCCAGCGGCGAGTTCTTGCCCCCGAGGGTCTTGATCCCGGTGGCGAGGTCTTCGGCGACGATGAAGGACTCGTACCCTGCCAGCACCCTGCGGCGGGCCGAGAGGATGCTGAAGGCTTTGTAAAAGATGATGGTCCAACTCCAAAGGGACATGGCGGCGAGCAGGAGCATGACGCCCTTGACCGCCAGCGTTGCGCCCATGACCATTTGCAGCATGTTGTTTTCGCCAAGAATGTCCATTCCGTTACCCCGTAGGCGTTTGCGGGCCGCGCCCGCGTCCAGTAAGCGGCGGCTACTTCATCAGCCGCTGCACGATTTCCCAAGAATTGCTTTCCGCAGCTTCGATTTCCTGCGGCGTGAGCCCAGCCCCGAGAGCGATGGCGCGACGCATCTCCGGCCCCACGAGATCGCGCGGGGAATGGGCGTCGTTGTCGATCACCAGCTTGGCGCCATGGCGGCGAGCCAGTTCGGCAACCCGTCCGTTGGTGTAGCTGTGACCGCCACGCGTGGTGATTTCGAGATGCACGCCCTTTTCTGCGGCGAGGGCCACTTCCTCTTCGGTGATGAGGCCCGGATGCGCGAGGATGTCCACCCCGGCTTCGATGGCGGCGAGGTTGGTCCCCGGCGCCACGGGTTCCACAATGGTTTCGCCGTGCACCACCACCAGCGAAGCCCCTTCCTCACGGGCCTTGAGCGTCATGTCCGGTATAAGGCTCGGCGGGACGTGGGTGATCTCAACTCCCGCAATGACCGTCATGTCGAAAAAATGGCCGTGCTCCTTGGCGAAGCGGCTCACGTTTTCAATGATGGTCTTGTAGTTACTGAGGTCCGCGTGATCGGTGATGCCCACGGCCTTGTATCCGGCCACCGAGGCTCGGCGAACCAGCTCCGAAGGTATGAGTTCCCCGTCGCTGAACACCGTGTGCATGTGCAGATCGATCATCTCGCCACCTTTCTACATCTTGTATTTGACGTCGTCTTCGTCGAGATTTTCCAGCAGATCCTGCCAGCTGCTCGCTTCGGTGCTCGGCACCACCTTGTCACGCAGGCCATCCATGGGAATGCCCGCCTCGTCCAGCACTTCGGGGGCCGCGCTGATCTCGGCCTCGGTGCGGACGGCCAGCGCCACCGCGTCCGACGGGCGACAGTCGATACGGATGACCTCGTCGGCGCGCTTCACTATCAGCTCGGCAAAAAAGGTCCCTTCCACCATCCTGGTCACTTCAATGCTCTCCAGCTTGCCGCCGAGAGCTTCAAGGGAGTTGATCAGCAGATCGTGCGTCATGGGACGCGGGAACGGGACCTTGTTCAACGCCATGGAAATGGACATGGCCTCCATGGCGCCTATCCAGATGGGAAGGCCGCGCTCGGATGCCTCGTCCTCAAGGATGATGATAGGTGCCTGACCCTTTTCATCGAGTGCCAGTCCGAAAATCTTCATTGCTACCATGGCTCACCGGTCCTTTCCCCCGTCAGGGAGTGCTTTTTGGCCTCGACGATCCGTACGGGAACTATCCTGCCCGTAAGACTCTCGCGCCGACTGGTGAAATTGACAACCCGTCCGGCGGCATCGCGGCCGCGCCACGACACCCCGTCGCCTTCCTGCTTGCGGCTGCGGCCCTCCACGAGGACCTCGGCCGGGAGGCCTACGAGTTTCTTTAGACTTTGTTTAGTAATAGCATTCTGCAATTCCTGCAACCGTTCCAGCCGGGACTGCGCTTCCGTCGGGTCCACCTTGGGTTCCATGTTCACGGACGCGGTGCCCGGGCGGTCGGAATACTTGAAGGAAAAACTGGATTCGAATCCGACGCGCTCCACCATTTCGAGGGTACGCTCAAAATCCTGCTCTGTCTCGCCCGGAAATCCGACGATGAGGTCGGTGGTCAGGCAGATATCGGGCCGGGCCTGACGCAGGCGGTCCACAATGTCCAGATAGCGCTCCATGTCGTACTTGCGGCGCATGGCCTTGAGTACGGCGTCCGACCCGGCCTGCATGGGCAGATGCAGGGACGGGCAGAGGTTGTCGAGTTCTCCGAACGCCTCGATGACTTCGTCGGCGATATCCTTGGGGTGCGATGTGGTGAACCGTAGCCGGTCAATACCCTCAATGGCCGCCACGCGCCGCAGCAGCTCGGCAAAACTGACGTCCACCCCGCCGGAGTCCATGCCGAAGCTGTTGACGTTCTGCCCGAGCAGCGTCAGCTCACGCACGCCGTTGGCGGCAAGGGCGCGACACTCTTCCACCACCGCATCGGGGTGCCGGGACTTCTGTCTGCCACGGGTGTACGGCACTATGCAGTAGGCGCAGAAATTATCACAGCCCTGCATGATGTTCACAAAGGCCTGTCGAGTTTCGGGCAGCGTGGTGCTCTCGTCCACGGCAGCGTCTCGCTCGGGATAGATATCCATGAAATCGAGCAGCTTCACCCGATCCTCCGCCCCCTCGGCGAGTCGCTCAAGCGCATTGGGGGTATTGGCAATGCCATCCGTGCCGAACACGAGCCGCACGAACGGGAACCGGTTGAAAAATTCCGGCCCCACCTGCTGGGCCACACATCCCCCCACGGCGGCGAACATACGCGAATCTCGCTTGGCGTGACGGGCGATGCGCCCAAGCTCGCTGTAAACCTTCTGCTCGGGTTTATCGCGAACGCTGCACGTGTTGAGAATGTACACGGTGGCCTCGTCCTCGGCGGCTTCTTCCCAGCCCCGGGCTTCAAGCGCCCGGGCAAGCCACTGGGAGTCGTGGACATTCATCTGGCAACCAAAAGTAATTATATGAAATTTCATGGCGGTGGTCTGATCCTATGCGAACCTTGAAAGCGTGGAAAGCGCTCCGGTGGAAACTGGTGTTACTTTCCGGTGACGATCACCGGTCACCCGTCCCCTAATCCCTGTCGAGCCATCTGTCCAGAAAGTGCATTACCTTGCGCAAGGCTTCCTCACGGCTGAGGGCCGTATTATCGAAGGACAGCTCGGCCGCCGGGTCCTGCTCGAAGGGGACATCCACGCCGACGACTTCGCCCAGTCCTTCGAAGCCCCTGCCGGTTCGCCGTCTTTCCAGTGCCTTACGGTACAGGTCGGCCTTGACCTTGCCCTGCGGACGCTCCGACTCCCGGCGCATGGCTTCCTCCACGTCACAGCCCACATGGATTTCGGCGAACCAGTCGAGGCGTCCACGGGCCCGCTGCCGAAATGAGATGCGATGCCCTGTCGCGTCCATGATGACGTTGCGCCCACGATCGCAAAGCTCGGCGGCCTCGTCGGCGAACATGGCGTAGGCCTGCCGACGCTCCTGCTCTGTATACTTCGGGTCAGGGAAATACTCTCGGCGGCGGGCGTCCATTTCCAAGTACACCACGTCCAGACCTTGATTGCGAAGGGTTTCAGCCGCGCTGCGAGCCAGCGTGCTCTTTCCGCTGCCCGGCAGCCCCGTAAACCATACGGCCCAGCCAGCCATCCGTCACTCCATGTAGCGGTTCACGTCCGCCCAGTCGAAGGTTTCCTCGTCCAGCACGTTTTCCATAAGGTTGAACAGGCCGCGTCGCACCTCCGGGGCATGATCAGGGTACCACTCGGGCGATGCAATGACGAGAGCCCGGAAGACAATGAACGGGGCCATGACGTCGAACACTTCGGTATCCCCCGTTTCGGAAATGTAGGTCTCGAAATACGTGTCGTACAGTTTCTTGAAGTCGCCCTCCAGCCTGCCGTGGCTGCGGAGACTCCAGAGCAGATAGTTGATGGCCATGGTGCAAAGGTCACCGCCCGGCTCGCCCCATTCGCCGCGGCTGCGATCCAGAACACGGAAATCGCTTCCGTTGACAAGCACGTTCCATGGATGAAAATCCCCGTGCACGGCGCTCAGGCGGTGGTGATACTCCTTGAGCTTCCAACGCCAGCGGACGAGCTTTGCTTCCAGTTCTTCGAACCGGCGCCGGGGAAAGGCCGCGTAGTCCTCGGGATATGCCTCGTCGATGAGACCAAGAATACACTCGTCCGAGCCTATGAGATTTCTGATGCGCCGCCAGTACAGATCGCGGTCCTGCTTCTTTTCGGAGTGGACCCGGGCCAGCCACCGGGCGAAATCCGCGGCAAGATGGAGGTCGCCGTCGGACAATCCTTCTCGGGCGATGCGGTCTAGATCAAGGAAATAGTCATGCCCTTCCAGCTTCTCGTTGACGATGAAGAATTCCTTCAGTCCGCGCACAGGGACAAGCTCTCCAGCCTCATCGACGTATCCCAGCCCGAGCGGACGGACGTGCCGTTCGAGCCGGTCGGAGGTGAAGTACTGGAACATGAGTACGGAGGCGCGATCCCAGAGATACTGGTGGCCGTACTTGTCGCCCTTCATGACGGAGAAGACCGCTTCGCGCTCCTCGCCGTCCAGAGAAAAGCGGACGAGCAGGGGTTTTCCGTAGCCGAAGCCCTTCATCCCCTGCTCGTCCAGATTGCCGAGGTCACCGGCAGCCAGCAGTCTGGCTCCCTGACCAAAAGCCTTTTCAAGATATTGTTCGATCCGGTCCCTGTCGATTCCGTTCATGTCGTCCTCCCCTGGTTTCGAGGAGAACGTCGCGGACTACATGGGGCCGAAGTTCTCCTCATATCGTGCGGCGAACTCATCCGGGGTGTACCGGTGTTCCTGAGTGCCGCTCTGCTCGACGCAGTAGCAGGCTGCCACAGCGCCCATCCTGCACGCGTCTTCGAGACTGCGATTGTCGGCGATGCCCTTGAGCATGCCCGCGCGGAACGCGTCGCCCGCGCCGGTGGGATCCACAACCTTGCCCGCCTTTGCCGCGGGAACTTGAGTTTCCTTACCATCCTCTACCACAGTACAGCCGTTTTCGCCCAGCGTGGTAACCAGGTTGTTCACGCGGGAAAGGATGTCCTCGCGCTGAAGGCCGGTGGCGTTCATGATGAGCTGCAACTCGTAGTCGTTGGTAATCAGGATGTCCGCACCCGTCAGAGCTTCCTTGAGTTCGTCGCCGGTCATGGCGGTAATCTGCTGCCCCGGGTCGAAAATGTAAGGAATGCCGTTGTCGCGGTAGTGCTTGGGGTGAGACTTCATATCCTCCACGCAGCCCGGGGAGATGATGCCCACGGCGTCCGCAGGGTCGATGCGCGAAAGATCGTAGGAGCAGGAGTGCTTCATGGCGCCGGGGTTGAATCCGGTGATCTGATTGTCGCTCATGTCCGTGGTGATGTAGGCACCGGCGGTGAATTCGTGGTCGACTGTGCGGATGCCTTCCACGGAAAGGCCCAGCTCGTTCAGACGTTCGTCGTACTGGGAAAAGTCCTTACCGACCTGACTGAGAATGATGGGTTTTTCGCCCAGCAGCGCCAGCGAGTAGGCGATATTGCCGGCCGTTCCGCCGAATTTTTCCTGCAGCCCGTCCACGAGAAAGCAGACGTTGAGGATGTGAATCTTGTCCGGCAGAATGTGGTCGGAAAACTTGCCGGGGAAGGTCATGATCCGGTCATAGGCCAACGAGCCCGTCAGGTATAAATCCATTGTTCCTCCGTAGATTTTTTGGATGAAGGGACACTACCCCCCGATCCGGAGAAGGTCAACGCACCCCGATTTGCGGGCTATGCGGTCTCTTCGCCGATCCAACGAAGGAATGCCTGATTGCCCCCGGCCACGGGCACGGCCACCACGCAGGGCACCTCGTCGGGGTGCAGGTCCACCACCTTCTGGCTGAGGCGATGCACCAGATCGGACGTGGTCTTGGCGATGACCACGATCTCGTCATCGGTTTCGACCTTGCCTTTCCAGTGGTACATGGATTTCATGCCCGGTATGACGTTGACGCAGGCCGCGAGGCGTTCTTCGATGAGCTTTTCGCCGATGCGCTTGGCATCCTCCATGGACGGAGCGGTGATGTATACGAGAGATTGGGACATTTCGGTTACTCCTTGCATACTTCGTGTCGATTTATGACGGGGATAATACACGATCCGGCAGCGCATGCAACGAATGCGCACACTTGTCTAGCGCGCCCGGCGGTGCTACTTGAAGCTTCCGCATAAGGAGATACCCGTCGTGAAAAAGAAGGAAAAAGCTCTCGAAATCCACGCGCGCCTTGAGCGCCGCTATCCCGAACCGGAACCGGCGCTGGACTGGACGGATGCGTGGCAGCTGCTTGTGGCCACCGTTCTGGCCGCCCAGTGCACGGACGAACGCGTCAACAAGGTCACCCCGCACCTGTTTGAGCGCTGGCCGGATATCCCGTCCGTGGCACGGGCCGATGTGACAGAACTCGAAGAAGCGGTGCGCTCCACCGGTTTTTTCCGCAACAAAGCCAAGAACCTCAAGGCCGCAGCCACCAGAATCGTCGAGGAATACGACGGCGAGGTGCCCCGGACCATGGCGGATCTGATCACGCTGCCCGGCGTGGCGCGCAAGACCGCGAACATCGTGCTTTCCAACGCCTTCGACATCCACGAAGGTGTGGCCGTTGACACGCACGTCAAGCGCCTCAGTTATAGGCTCGGCCTCACGACGCATACCGATCCCGTGCGCATCGAAAAAGATCTCATGCAGCTCTATCCCAATAAGATGTGGGGGGAGATCAATCATTTTCTCGTCTACTTCGGCCGCGAGGTCTGCAACGCCCGCAAGCCGAAATGCCCAATCTGCGAACTTAGCGACATCTGCCCGAAAAAGGGCGTGGAACAGGGAGCCACATAAATGAACAAGCCCGGAACCTTCACCGTCCACAAAAAGGACGGTTCCGCAAGAAGAGGAACGCTCGTCACCGCCCACGGCGAGATTCCCACCCCCATATTCATGCCCGTGGGCACGCAGGGGACGGTCAAAAGCCTGAGCCCCGGTGATCTGGTGGAGATGGACGCCAAGATCATCCTCGGCAACACCTACCACCTCTACCTCCGACCCGGCGATGACTTGCTGGCGCGCCACGGCGGCCTGCACGGTTTCTCCAGCTGGGACCGTCCCATCCTCACGGACTCCGGCGGCTTTCAGGTCTTCAGCCTCGAAGGCATCCGTAAGCTCTCGGAAAAAGGCGTGGAATTCCGGTCCTATCTCGACGGCTCCAAGCACTTCTTCAGCCCGGAAAAGGTCATCGACATCCAGAAAAACATCGGCTCCGACATCATGATGGTGCTGGACGAATGCGTGGGCTTCAAACATGACCGGGCTTACACCGAGAAGTCGCTTGAGATGACCACCCGCTGGGCCAAACGCTGCCGAGACCACTATCCCGTCGGCAGCGGCGACCAGCTCATGTTCGGCATCATTCAGGGCGGCTTCCACAAGGACCTGCGCGAACGCAGCCTTGAACAGCTGCGCGACATTCCCTTCGAAGGTTTCGCCATCGGCGGATTGTCCGTGGGAGAACCCATCCCCATGATGTACGATCTGGTACATCATCTGGCGCCGCTCATGCCGCAGGACAAGCCGCGCTATCTCATGGGCGTCGGTACCCCGCTCGACCTGCTTGAAGGCGTGAGCGCGGGCGTTGACATGTTCGACTGCGTGCTGCCCACCCGAAACGCCAGAAACGGCACGCTCTTCACATCGCAGGGCAAGATCAACATCAAGAAGGCCACCCATCGCGAGGACGACTCCCCGGTGGATCCGGAGTGCACCTGCTACACCTGCCGCAACTTCTCGCGTGCCTATCTGCGTCACCTCTACCATGCGCGGGAGCTGCTCTCCTATCGCCTGAACACGTATCACAACGTGCACTTCTATCTGAACCTCATGCGCGAGGTGCGCGAGAGCATCGAGAACGGCACATTCAAACAGCTCAAGGCCCGCTACGAAGCGGCGTACGGCAAGTAGGCGGATATGCGGCGCATCGTGGACTGGTTGCTCAGGGCTCTTGGAATCGTCACGCTCGCGGCAGTGGTCGCGGGCGCGACGGGTTTCCTCCTCATGGGCCACTGGCTCCAGCTCGACGAAAAACCGCGCAAGGCCGATTACATCGTACCGCTGGCCGGAGACTACATCCGGCTGATGCAGGCCGCAGACCTTTACAAGAAGGGATACGCCCCCACCATCCTGCTCAGCGATGCGGCCGAATGGCCCAAAACGCGACTGGACAAGCTCAAATTCTCCATGGGCTGGCCGCGCATGGGCCACCTTGAGTTCTGCTGGGCGGTGCTGAAAGAAATGGGAATCTCACCGCAAAACACGGATGTGTTCGGTGACGGACACATCAGCACCGTGGAAGAGGCCGAGGCCCTTCGCGCCTACCTGAACGGTCAGGACGCCACGTTACTCGTGGTGACCTCCCCGTATCACGCAAGACGCGCGCAGATCATTCTCGAAGACGTGCTGCCGAACTGCGAAATCATCATGACGGTCACTCCGGAAGGATCGTTTCCCGAAAAATGGTGGACGGATCAGCGTTCGGCACAGGACATCGTCATGGAAGCGGCCAAGCTCGTGCACTACTGGCTTGGCGGGGCCTTCCGCTCCGACGAAGCCGCTGCTCACTGAGCCACTTCGGCTGCCTTCTCACCGGCCGCATCTTCTGCCTTAACATCTTCCCGCTTCGGTGGACGCCGCTCCATGGCGGGCGCCATTTTTTCCGCGCACTCGGCAAGCGTAAGGTTGTGCTCGCTTTCGCGCACGGCGTTGCCCAATGATGAGAACAACTCACCGACAAAGCTGAAGTGACCGGAAAAACTGCTTCCCGTCCGCTGCCCGGCATCGGTGTTCACGATGCGCACCACTTCATCCACGCGAATACCGTCGAGTCGTCGAGCCGGGCCATAGACTTCGCAATCACCGCGTTGCACGGGCACGAGCAGTCCGGCCTCGATGAAAAGGTCTCCCAATTCCTCCACCAGCGGCAACGGAGCCAGCAGATGGTCCGAAACATCTTCGGCACACGGCAACGGCTCGCCGCTCTCAAAACGCTTCACGATCATGGANAGCATGACCAACGCAATCTTCTGTCGCTCGACAGGACTGGCCTTGCCGAAATATCGCTGCTTCACGAAAGTCCCGACGTTCTGCCATGCGTAGCTCACCTCGGCGCCAAGCAGCACGATAACCCAGCTGATGTAGAGCCACATGAGCAGCAGCGGAAACTGGGCGAAACTGCCGTAAATGGCGTTGTACTTGGCCGCACCGATCTGCCAGTTGATGTAGACCCACTGTGCGCTCTGCCACAACACCGCGCCCACGAGACCGCCGAGCAGCGCGCTGGACATCCTGACCTTGGTAAACGGCACGAAGGCGTACATGAACGCAAAGGCGATGAGTATGAACAGGAGCGGAGCCAGCTTGAGCAGTCCGGCCTCTAGGTAGCTGATGGCGGATATTGAAAGCAGCCCCTGAATCACGTCCTGCTTTTGCAGACTGACGTTGAAGCTTGAGGCGACCAGCAGGAAGATCGGGCAAATGAGAATGACCGGGAAAAAATCCGCCACCTTGCGCCACGGCGTACGGCCCTTCTCGACGCGCCAGATGGTATTGAAGGCCTTCTCGATGGTGCCGATGAGTGAAAAAACCGTGAACAGGAGCGTCGCCACGCCCACCCAGCCAAGCGTCTGCACGTTGGTGTTGTTGATGTAACCGATGATCTTGTCCACCACCTCGACCTTGCCGGTGGTCACGCGCATGAGCATTTCGCGAATAAAGCCCGCGTTCTGCAAACCGAATCCCTTGGAAATGGAAAACGCCACGGCCAGAAACGGCACGAAGGACAGGATGGTCGTGAACGTCAGCGCAGCAGCGCGGATGATGCACTGATCCTTGAAAAAGCTATGGAAAACGAGGTAGGTGCACCGCATCACAAGACGTATCTTGCGAAGCAGCCATGGCTCATCGCCGCTCTCCCTCTCCCACAGCCCGGTGGTGAGATGTTTGCGAAGGCCTTTGGTCTTTCGGACTATTTCCACATTCATCTAAGACTCCGGTGAATTTGCGGCCATGATATACGCCCTGCGGCAACGCGGCAAGATCAGAAGAAAAATAGATCGCGCAGGAACTTGAAAGACTTCTTCGGCAAACCGAGGATGTTGCGCACCGTGTCGGTGAGCATGGTTTCGGGCGGCATGGAAACCTTGGGGTCAGACAGCTTGCCTTCCAACTTGACCGTGATCCCCGGAACCGCCACGAACGTGGCCTTGATTGCAAGTTCGATGCGGTCTTCGGCCAGATCGAACCAGCCATCGCCATCGGCTGTCATGACAGGCGACTGGACCAGAAACGTCTTGGTGCTGAAGACACCCTTGTTCACATCGAGCAGAATCTTGCCATTGTTGAAACTCGTTCTGGCGTTCTCCCGCTTCTCACTGTCCCAGCCGGAAAATTTATAGGACCCGTCGCGAATGTTCGTAGCCAGAGTTCCCTTGAGGGTACGCAGAATCTGTTCATCGGTAAGCCCGTGTCCGGACAGGTCGGCCTCCAGCCAGCTCTGCCCGGCAACATAACTCTTGCCCGCTATATCCCGCATGAAGGGTGCGCCTTCAAAATTCTTGAGGACCACGTTCACATGGGTGGTGACCTCGTCGTCCCCCACTCTGGCCGCCCACGAACCATTCAGTCGTCCTCCATAGAAGCCTCCGCTGGCTCTCTTGATGCGGATATTGCCGTCCCATGAATCTATATCCACCTCGGCCGGAGCGATAAGCGCATCGCAGAACTTCACCGAGTCCGCCACAACCCGACCGCGAACATTGATGTGTTTCAATGAATCAAGAGGCATGACCGTTGGCTCATCCTCCGGTAGCTCACGGTTGCGGTAGTCCCGTGGGTCAATCTCCCGCTCATGCGCAAAATACTGGTCAACATCCACATCACCGCCCTTGAGCGCCACCTCGAACCCGTTCTCCAGAATGGAAGGCACGACGATGGTTCCAGCCACAGTGGCACCATCGAAAACGCCGTCGAGCTTCGTGAGCTTGGCCCGCAGGCCGTTGAGGGTGAAGTTCCCTGCCAGCCGCGCAGCAGTCAGGGCTGTGGGCTTCTGAAAGCGAATGAGCTCAATGCCGTACAATTCAAGAGTGCGTTTCAGGTTGAAGTCCCGGATGTCAAAGGAGCCTTGCGCCGTTCGCTTCTCGTCGAAAGGATGCTGAACCGAACCGTCCAGCCTCACGGTCGCCCCCATGGCCTTGACCTCAAAGGAGCGCACGCCGATACGGTCTTTCCGGGAGTCCCAGTCGAAACGTCCCTTCAGGACGCCACGTTTCTTTCCTGGCATGAGGAATCCGCCCAAGCGGGTGGATGCCGAAAGGTTCGGCAATACGAGATACTCCAACTCCGGCCCGAGGAGCACCGGACCGGAAAGCCTCGCATCCCCTTCAAGCCTTGGGGAGTCCAGACCACCGCGCACTCTGAGGCTCATCTCGTACGGGAATTCGGCACCGTCTGCGCGTTTCGGCTTGAGGGAACAGTCCACACTCATGGGACCGAACTCCATAGGCTCGCCCTCACTCGCGCGCAAGGTCATGGCAGACCATGAGGTCGAGACCTCAGCCTGCATCCCCCTGAGCCCAAGGATGGAGCGGGCTGTTGGCGGGCAGTCCCGATGGGATAGCGTGACATGCGCCTTGGCAGAGATTTTCCCTTCAGGGTCAAGCGACTTAAAATCATGCAAAGCATCGACGTCAAGGTCATCACCATGCGCATGCAACTGCAGTGAAAGCGTCGGATTCCCGGTAACTTCATTGGTGCCCACCACGGCGTCGAGCGATGCATCAAGCTGTCCGGAAGCAAACGCGCCGGCCGTCACGGCCTGCACGTGACCATCGGAAGCCTTGAGCGTCCCTTTCAACGAAGAAAAGTCACGGCCCTTGATGCGCAGAGAGTCGGCCTTGAGCGTCCCGGATGCATTCAGGCTTCGGAAAAAAGCAAGCCCGAAATCACCCCACTTCCAGGGTTCGCCGGAGAGGAAAAGCGGCAGGTAGAGGTCCAGATCAACATCGCCCGCCTCAAGAGAAAATGTAGAGGCACCTCGGAAAACATGTTCGGCCTTGCCTGCCACCTTCATGCCGTCGAGGTCGGCGTCGAGGCCGTGAAATGCCACGCTTTCCGAATTGCCTTTTATGTTCGCCTTCAGGCTCATGCGCCTAAGCCCGTCAGTCTTCGAGAGGTCGAAGTCCGGAGCCAGCTTCGACAACAGCTTGGCCGGACTGAAGGTGTGCAGAAAAATCCGGCCACTGTACGAGGGTGAATCAAGAGGCTTGGACACGTTCAGGTTGCCGGACATCCGCATGTCAAATACGGAAAACTCCAAACGGCTGATGACGAGGTTTTTGGCTGCCGGGTCCATATCCAACGCAAAAGTCATCCGTGCCGACTCGCCAGTTGGAAGAATTCCTCCCTTTGCCACGAGGTCCACAACGGAATCCCTGAGCAGTTCCGTATGCGCCTTGTCGCCCCCTAGGGCAGTATCAATCTTGCCCTTGATGGTGGTCTCGACGGTCATGTCCTCAAAACCGAATGAGCCGGCAATATCGTAGGCGAGCATCCCGCCGGGAACGTATTTCCCGGTCTTGATCCGCAAGCCCTCGACATGAAATTCCCTGCCGCTGACGCGGTCCTCGATCACCACGTCCGCATCCCTGACGGTAACTCCGCGGATACTGACAAGACGAAAGTCGAAGAACCGGTCATCCGCCGCGTCTTCCAAATCCTGACCCTGCTCAGGGGCGATATGCTCCCAGTTGCCCGCACGCTCAGCGTCGCGGATCATATTCAGGTCCACGTGGTCCGCTTCAACAGTGTCCACTTCGACCTCACCCTGCAACAGCGGCAACAGGCGCACCCTGAACATAAGCCTGCCGAACGTAGCGAGATCCCCGTCGAACTGCGGCAGGTTCTTGACCCGCACTTCTTCGACAGCCACGCCGAGCCATGGGTAGAACATGAGATCCACCGCGCCTTCAATGGTAGTCTCGCGTCGCACGAGGTTGCCGAGGACCTCTTCCATCTCCGTACGGAACGCCTGGCTGTTGAGCCAGCCGCTGACGCGCCATGCGCCCGCTCCAAGAAGGAGAAGTGCCAGCAGCAGGGCCATGGATGTTATGCGCAGTAACCGTTTCATGTGGGGTATTCCGGAAAAAGGTCCCTACCGTTTCATAAAGACGGAGCAACCGAGGGGGCGTCCCGTTTCTTCGGCGACGCGCTCGCACTTGGCCTTGAAAGCGAAGAAGACATCCTCCCAGCGGTCGAAAAGCGCCTCGAAGTTGCCCTGCCCCTTGCTGAGAATGACATCGGCTCTGCGCATCTTGTACAGGAAGTCGGGGCTGCAACGCTCAAGCACGGTGCCGGGGGTGTCTACCCCGCTCTCTACCACTTCGCAGCGTTCGGTCATGCCGACCATGCGTGCATCGGCCAGAAGCGCATCATTGAGGACGGGCTTGGAGCGCACGGCATAGGTCACGCGGCATCCGACCTGCTTGAGGCGATCCACCAACAGAGTATCCAGGGCAATCTCTCCGGCGTTGTCCCCGAGGATGAGCACGCTGGCTCCATCCACGCAGCGACTGGCGAAGTCACGCACCTGCGTATCGTCGATACTGCTTTCGAGGCAGGCAAGTTCTTCGCGCCAGTCAAAGGCGTGGTCCAGTCCACGATCTATGTAATTACCTATGATGGCGGCCTCAAGCGCCGTGGCCAAGGGATTCTCGGACGTATCCACCAGACGCTTCACATCGGGCAGCACCTCCATCACCCGCCTGTTGGAGTCCACCTTGTCCTTCGCGAAGACATCACCGCAACCGGTCTCCGTCAACACCAGCTCATTGAGCATACTGGCAACTGACGGCGGACACAGCTCGAAATCAAGTTCAGGAAGCATGGCCGACCATTTGCGCACGATTCGTTCATGAATATCCGGACGGTCCGGAGCGGCGATGCGCGCGCCCGCCACCGCCATACGCATAAAGCACGGCATGCAGTCTATGGATGTCAGCAAATGTCTTTCTCCTGTCTCAGCAGGATGTTGCATATTCCTGAGGGCTTGGCAACGCTCCATGCCATGGCAGCTTTCGCCCACCAAGCCGGAAACGAGGCGAAATCTGCGTCCTACCCTCACACTCTCACACAAAATAATACAGTTATTTCAGCTAAATAAAAAATGGCACATCCCATGCTCACCATATAGTGAAACAGGAGGTAAAGAAATGCAAAGAATGAATAACAGACAAGGAAACGGCAATGGACGCGGCTGCGGTCGCGGTGACGGTTCCTGCGGCGGTCGCGGCAAGGGGCGCGGACGTCGGGACGGCTCCTTCGGCGGACAGGGTTCCGGTCAGGGACGAGGCGACGGAAGCGGCAAAGACCGCAAGCGCGAAAACACCGCTGCGCGGGAATCACGGAACGTACGACTCAGACGCCGTGACGGCTCCTGCATGAACGACAACAACCAGAGGAACAATGCGAATCGCCGTCGCCAGTGGTAAGGGCGGAACAGGTAAAACCACGGTGGCCACCAATCTGGCCCTGCATCACATGAGGCAGGGTCGGAAGGTCGCCTTTGTGGACTGTGACGTGGAAGAGCCCAACGCTCACCTTTTTCTCAAGCCGGAAATGGACGATGGAACCGAGGTGCACATGCCGGTTCCTGTTTTTGACGATGACGCCTGCCTCGGCGAAGAGTGCCGCAAATGCGTGGAACTGTGCCGTTTCAAGGCGCTTATCTGGATGGCAGGCAGCGTGATGCCGTTTACCGAAATGTGCCATGGATGCGGCCTCTGCAAACTGGCCTGCCCTGCGGACGCCATATCCGAAGGAACTCGCGCGGTGGGGCATGCGTATCGGGGACAATTGCCCGGTCTCACTTTCCACAAAGGACTCATGCGCATCGGCGAAGCCATGGCCCCCCCGCTCATTCGCGAACTCAAGGAGCGTGCAACTGAAGACGCATCGAACGCGGACATTGTTCTGCTGGATTGCCCTCCCGGCGCATCATGCCCCGTTGTCCAGTCGCTGGAGAACGTGGATTTTGCCGTACTCGTCACGGAACCCACCCCTTTCGGGCTCCACGATCTCGGCATTGCCGTGAAACTGCTTCGCAAGCTCGACATTCCGTTCGGGGCAGTAATCAACCGTGATGGCATGGGGATCGACGCTCACGCCCACCTTCGCGAAAACGGTATCGATCTGCTCGGAACCGTCCCCCATTCGATCGAGGCGGCCGAAACCTATTCCCGCGGCGAGATGCTTTACGACGCCAGCCCCGAGCTTGAGCAGGCTTTCACCGCGATTGCCGAGCGCATAGAGTCCAAAGCGGGAGGTGCGGTATGAAACAACTCGTTGTCATAAGCGGCAAAGGCGGAACCGGCAAGACCAGCATCACCGCCGCACTGGCCGCAGTAGCTGAAAACGCAGTTCTGGCAGACTGCGACGTGGATGCCGCGGATCTGCACCTCGTTCTGGATCCGGAAATCGACAAAGAGGAGGACTTCTACAGCGGCGAAACCCCGGTCTTTGATGCCGACCTCTGCACCCAGTGCGGCCTGTGTCTTGATAATTGCCGTTTCAATGCGGTTTCCACCGACTTTCAACCTATCAAGGAAAACTGTGAAGGCTGCGGCGTGTGCGAGTTCATTTGTCCATCCGGCGCGGTCAGCATGCATCCTCGCTGGTGCGGTGTAAAACGTGTCTCCAGGACACGCTTCGGTCCCATGGTCCATGCCGAACTCGGCATCGGTGAGGAAAACTCGGGTAAACTGGTGACGGATGTCAGGCGTACTTCGGCTGAGATTGCAGAACGCGACGGGGCGGAGTTCGTCATCGTGGACGGTTCACCAGGGGTGGGCTGTCCGGTCATTGCCTCACTCACCGGGGCCGATGCCTGCCTGCTTGTGGCAGAACCGACGGTTTCGGCCATTCACGACCTTGAACGCGTGGCGGAGCTGCTCAAGCACTTCCGGCTTCCCTCGGCCTGCGTCATCAACAAGCGTGGCGTGAATCCGGAACTGGAAGAATGCATCATCGGCTTCTGTGAAGCATCCGGAATCCCGGTAGTAGGTTCCTATCCATACGATGCGGCATTCAACCGGGCACAGTCCGAAAGAATGACAGTCGTCGAATACGATCCGGAAGGGTTCGGCTTAACAACTCGAAACATTTGGGAAGAGATAAAGCAATTCATGGTCTGAAGACCGGAAACGCCACGGGAGGAGACATGGAAAAGATATTGATCATCGGGTGCCGCAACACCATGGATGACGTTTGCATCGGATGCTCGCGCTGTATGGTCGGTTTCAACCGCGGAGAAGGCGAATTCGAAGCCTACGTGGACGAAGAAGCCGAGCTTATGGGTCTTCTCAGCTGCGGTGGATGTCCGGGGTCCGGCATCGTGACCCGCATGGCTCAGGTCAAACTCTGGAACGCCCCCATGGGCGATATGCCAACCAAAATCCACATAGCGCCCTGCATCACTGACCACTGCCCCCACGCTGGGGAAATCGTCGGAAAAATCCGCGACAAGGCCGGAATCGACGTAATTGAAGGGACGCACCCGTATATGCCGAACAATATTTTCGGCTAAAGGGGGACTCCATGCCTCTTTACGAATACCAGTGTTCGGAATGCAACGCGATATTCGAAGAATTGTCAAAACCTGACGTTACCGCCCCGGAGTGCCCGCGCTGTGGGGCACAATCCCAACGCAGAATCGCCATGCCAGCCAAAGGCAACATGTCTCGCACGCCAGATTCAGCCGGACACGGCTGCTGCGGAGAACACCCCGCAAACAAAGGATGTACGCCCGGTTCCTGCTGCGACAAGAGATGACATCGAAAAATGCACACAAATCAACAAAAAGGCCTTCCCCATTAAAGGAGAAGGCCTTTTGAATGAATCATTCATGCGTGCCGATCAGGATTCATCCATCTCATCGGCGCTCAGTCCAACAATGCAGATGCCGTTTTCATCCGCAATGCGAACGGCTTCCTCCTGATCGAAGAACAGACTCCGTCCCGCTTCAAGCCCGAGACATGCGCCTTTGCCCGCGGCAAGCCGCATGACGGTATCCGTTCCGGCGCTGGGAAGATCAATACGCTCCTCTTGCCCCGGCTTGAACACCTTGACCACCACACATCCTTCACCACCGAGAGAACAACCACGCTCAATGGCGCTGTCGGTCCCCTCAAGCGCTTCCACGGCGGCAACAATTCCCTCGCGAAGCACCAAGCATTGGCCTATGTCCATGCGTCCGAGCTGTTTGGCGAGCTTCCATCCCATATTCAGGTCATCCCGTTCGCGCTCCGTGGGTTTTCTGGAAGTCAGCACTCCCTTGGGAGTAAGAAGCTCCGGGACCAGCTCATGTGCCGGGGAAACAGACATACCTTCTTTCTCAAACTCTGCGGCAAGAGCGCCGAGAATGGAAGAATCACCTTTGCTGCCAAGGCTGAAGACCAGCTTCATGGCTCGCATGTCCAAGAGGCCTACATCCATGGCACGAGGTTTGTTGATCGTTCCCGCCATCACGACACGCTCAACGCCCTGATCCTTGAAAAACCGGATCAGTTTACCAAGCTTGCCCAGCTTGAGTTCGCGCCATTCGTCGGCGAACTGAGCAACTTCCATATTGGAATGACCGGTAAAGCCCACCGCCACAAGCTTGTGACCGTGGTCTTTCACGCCGCGAGCCACAAGCAACGGAAACTGCTTGCCGCCGGCGATCAATCCTATGGTAGCTGGTTTGACGGACATGGTTTTGTCTTATTGGACCTGAGGGGCAAGGAAATGACTAGCTGTCGTCGCCGTTGCCGTTGCGGGTGGAGGCAGAAGTCACGCCATTTTTGCTCTCACGGATGAAAGTGACGAGACGGCGAACCATTTCGTTGTCTTCAACATCACGCTCGACGGCTTCAAACGCTTTGTCCTTGGTCATTCCGGAACGGAAGATGATCTTGTAGGCCTTTTTCAGGGCCTTGCAGGACGTGGAGTCAAAGCCGTTGCGGCGGAGCCCTATGAGATTGGGGCCGTAAAGTCTGCCGCGAGCGCCGTGAGCCAGCATGAACGGAGGCACATCAAGCTTGTAGCCGCTGGCGCCGCCGAGGAAGGCGTAATCGCCGATGCGAACAAACTGCTGCACGGCGGACATGCCGCTGATGATGACATTTCGGCCCACTTCTACATGGCCGGCAAGCAGCACGGCGTTGGCCATGATGACATTGTCGGACACGCGACAGTCGTGCGCAACGTGGGCGTAAGCCATGATCAGACATTCGGAGCCGATGACCGTCTCCCCACCGCCCTGAGTGGTACCGCGGTGAATGGTCACGCCTTCACGGAAGATATTGTTGTCGCCGATGCGCAGATAGGTTTCCTCGCCCTTGTATCCCAGATGCTGGGGATCACCGCCGATCACGGCGTTAGAGTGGACGTGGTTGCCAGCCCCCATGGAGACGTTCGTCTTGATGAGCGCATAGGGTTCGAGCCTGCAGCCGTCCCCGACGGTGGCGTTGGCTTCAACGACGCAATAAGGGCCCACCGTCACGTCTTCGCCGATGCGGGCGGTGGAGTCGATGACGGCGGTCGGGTGTATCTGAGTTGCCACTTACATATCCTTTTTATCTGCCACGGCGGCGGAGAACTCACCCTCGGCGGCAACTTCGCCGTCAACAAGGGCGGTACCGCGCATGCGCCAGATGTTCAGTTTGTGCTTGGTGTATTCGACATGCAGGTCAAGGCGGTCTCCGGGAACTACCGGACGACGGAACTTGACCTTATTCATGCCCGTGAAAAGAAAGACCTTGTCATCGACAGGCTCTTTCATGGTGTGCATGACAAAAACGCCGCCGGCCTGAGCCATGGCTTCGAGAATCAGCACGCCGGGCATGACGGGCAGCCCCGGAAAATGGCCCTGGAAGAACGGCTCGTTCATGGTCACATTCTTGTAGGCCTTGAGGCTCACGCCGTCCTCGACTTCAACCACTCTGTCCACCAGAAGGAAGGGATACCGGTGCGGGAGCATCTCCATGATGCGACCGATGTCCGCAAAAGCCGATGCTTTAGTCATCGCTGCTGTCTCCATTCTTTTCCAAATCGGCCAGTTGTTTTTCAAGCTTCTTCACACGCTTGAAAAGCTCAGGCAGCTTGGGGGCGCAAACGCCCATGGATTTGAGAAAAACGTTGTAAGGCATGGCCGGAGAGCCGCTCATCTTGGCGCCGTCGGGCACGGAGGAACCGACACCGGCCTGCGCGCCGATAACCACATCCTTGCCAATGCTGACGTTGTCCGCCACGCCGACCTGACCCGCGAGAATAGTATTGTCGCCAACCTTGGAGCTGCCGCCGATTCCCACCTGCCCAACGAGCAGGCAGTTTTCACCGACTTCCACGTTGTGGCCGATCTGAACCAGATTGTCGATCTTGCTGCCACGACCGAGAGTGGTGACATCCAATGCGGCACGGTCCACGGCGCTGTTGGCGCCGATTTCTACCATGTCGCCGACCTGCACGGTGCCGATCTGCGGGATTTTCATATGACCGGCGGGCGTCTGAGCATAGCCGTAGCCATCCGATCCGACAACAGCTCCGGGCTGGAGAATAACTCCGTCGCCAAGCGAAATGCCGCCCATGACGACCGCGTTGGGATACAGAATGCAGTCATCACCGACAACGGTGTTTTCACCGACGTAGACGCCGGAGAAAATCTTGACGCCCGCTCCGACCTTCGCTCCTTCGCCGATGAATGCGAAGGGATAGATGACAGCGGATTCATCAATCTTGGCATCGGGATGAATGTAGGCAAGTTCACTCTGCCCTTCGAGACATCCCTGAGGGTTGTCGAAAAGGTGAACGACCTTGGCAAGATCCATATAGACATTATCGCTGATGATGGCGCATGGCAGGTCCTGCGCATGCTTTTCCTGCGTAAGGATGCAGGAGGCCTGCGTCGTCTCCAACAGGTGCGAATACTTCGGGTTAACCAGAAACGAAAGCTGACCCGGAGTCGCCTTTTCCAATGTATTGACGCCGGAAAGCTCGACTTCCCCGCCTTTGCAGGGCAAGCCGAGCTTTTCGGCGAGTTCGGAAACCGTTATACGCATCGTTTTACTTTTTCCAGCGATTGTCCATTTCTTTGATGATGACGTCAGTGATGTCGATGGACTTGCTGCCGTAAGCGACTCCGCCACGTGCAACGTCAATCACGGCGTCGTAGCCCTTTTCACGGGCATATTCGGCCAGCACGTCGGAGAAAAGCTTGTAAATGGGAGCCTGCAGCTTCTTTACATCCTTCTTGAAGTTGACAGAGCTCATCTCGCCCAGAACGTTCAGCTGGGCACCGGCGGAGGCCAGTTCCTGCTGCGTCTTGCGGAACTGCTCTTCCTTGATCATGCCGCTCTGGTACTGGGTACGCATCTGCTTCAGACGGTTCTGCAGGGACTGCACCTTCTGCTGCTGGCCCTTGACCTCGGATTCGTAGGCAGCCTGTTTCTTCTTGATCTCATCGTTGATCTGCTGGCCAGCCTTGCTTTCGCTGATGGCGCGCATGGAGTGAACGATGGCGATCTCTGCAGCCTGCACGGAAGCCGCGGTGGTAAGCAGCATCAGCAGTGCAATGGCGATCATTTTTTTCATGGTGGTATACTCCTTGAATCCTTGGTTTTGTTCTAGAAACTCTGACCCATCATCAGTTCGACCTTGTTGTTGCCGCTGTGGCGCAGATCGTCAAGGCCGTGACCGTATTCGACGCGAATCGGTCCCATGGGAGACAGCCAGCGGAAGCCGACACCGACACTCTTGTAGAGTCCGAGGGACGGAGCGGGTTCGATTCTCTTCACCTCTTCGAAGAACATCTCATCTTCCTTCCAGACGTTACCGGCATCGAAGAAACTGACGAGCTGAATACCATACTCTTCACTCAGCAGGTAAAGCAACTCAAGGTTGGTGAAGAGCTGCTTGTTACCGCCGATGGTGTCGCCGTTGTCTTCTCGTGCGGTGATCTTGTAGTTTGAGTACCCGCGCACACTGCCCATGCCGCCCAGCTTGAACCTCTGGTTGGTCGGCAGATCGTCATCATTCATGATGTTGTCGTGCAGATATCCGATCTGACCCTTTCCGTGGAAGACAAGATCTTCATAAAGTTCGGTATAATACTCAAAGACACCCTGTTCCTTGATGAAGTGGTCCGTACCACCAAGCGGTCCGCCACCGACTGTAATGGAAGCAGTCATCTTGGTACCTTCGGACGGGAACCGACGGGAGTTGATGGTGGACCGGGAAACCGTGCCGGTAAACGAACTCACGAGATGCGACCCTTCGTCATCCTTCGTGTCTTCGGAAGCGTCTTCGGAGACATCATAAATGTCGTAGTAGGACGCCTGATACTTCCAGTTCAGGTTGGTGTACTCACCAATCGGATAGAAGAAAGCCACGCCGCCGCCAGTGGAGTCAACCTTATACTCATCCTTGTCAGTGGAGTTCCGATGCGCATTAAGCGACATGCCCACGTCGGTGTCGTACAAATAGGGGTTGACGAAATCCAGCGAATACGCCGTGCTCTTTCCGCCGAAGGAACCGGAGAACGAAAGCCTGTATCCCTTGCCGAAGAGGTTCCTTTCGGAAATCTTGCCAGCAAGGAAAACACCGTCATACGAGGAATATCCGATACCACCGCCTATATTACCGGTGGGAGCGTCCTTGACCTTGACCAGCAGGTCCATCTCGTCCGGATTACCGGTGGAAACGGGGGAAACGTCAACCGTCTCGAAATAGCCCAAGTTGTTCAACCGCTGCGTTGAACGGTTGATCTTCTGGCCGCTGTACATATCGCCGTCGGCAAGACGCATCTCGCGCAGGATAACGTTGTCGCGAGTGGTGGTGTTCCCTTCGATCAGCACACGGCGCACATGCACGCGCTGGTGCTTGACTATGGTATACTCGACATTCACCAACCCGGCCTCGGGGAAGTCCTCAAGGTGCACTTCCACATCGGCATGAGCGTATCCATAGTTATTGTAATAGTCGGTGAGTTTCTGGACATCCTGACGGATGAGGGAGCGGTTGAACCACTCGTTGTCCACTGCGAGGTTGTCCACACCGGTGACGCTTTTCAGCTTTTCGGGCGTGTCGATGAGGTCGCCCTTGAAACGGGTCTCTCCCATCTTGAAGCGCGGGCCTTCCCACACTCGATAGACGATGCGCAGGCCATCATCCATGACCTCAATGTCCGGCTTGCCGACCTTGGCCTGCAGGAATCCGTGGTTGCTGTAAAAGGCCATTATGGCCGCAGCGTCACGTTCAAGCATGTCTTCGCGCAGAACGCCGGAATCAGTAAACCAGGACAGGAAGCCGCGCTCCTGAAGCGCAAGGACTTCCTTGACGTCGTCAGGATCAACCTGCTTGGCGCCGTCAATGACGATTTCCTCGACGTACAGTTCCGGGCCGGGCTCGACAACGAAAGTCAACCGCGCGAGCCCCTGATCGTTGCTTTGCAGTTCATGGGTGATCTTGGCCTTGTAGTAGCCTTCCTTACGGTACATGTCGCGGATCGTCTTCATATCCTGCGCCAGCACCTTGGGGTTGACCACCGCACCTTTCTTGGTGACCACGGCCTCCAGAATGTCCTCGGTCATGTCATCGGCTCCGCGCACCGTGATACTGTCCACGCGGGGCTTCTCACGGACCTGGAAGATGACTTTCTTGCCTTCCGGGAGATCGTCGAGGATAACCTTGACGTCGTCGAAGTAGCCGAGGTCGTAAATGCTTTTGAGAGACTTGTTGACCACGGAAGCGGTCAGGATGTCGCCCTCGCGGATGGGAAGACGCATGAGCACGACTTCCTTGTCCAAAATCTTGTTGCCGCGCACCTCGATCTCCGCAACCACGTCCTGCCTCAGCAGGATGGAACGCATGCGATTGACGAGTTCGTCAACGGCGGGCAGCAGGTTCAAGACCCCGCTTTTCTGAACCTGAATGGAAACCGGCTGTTTATCGCCGAAAGCATCGACAACTTTTGCGTCGATGACGAAAGTCTCTCCGAACTGAGAAAAATCGCCGTATACGGCGAAGCCGGCACCGGCGAGCATGGCCAGCTCACGGCCGCCCTGAGCGCCTTCAAGGCCGGGATTTTCAGCAAGGAGAGTACGGATGCGGTCCTGTTTGGGAACCTGAAAACCGGCCTCCCTGAGGCGTTCACCCAGCAGTTCGGGAAAACTCTCCTGAAGATATTGCAGGTCTTCGCTGGCGTTGATGCTAAAGGGCATTACGGCAACCGAAATGTCCTCCTGAACGCCCTGCGGCTCCTGCGCAAAAGCAGAGGCAGCAAAAAGCAGCAAGATAAAAATTCCAAGAATACAGGAAAAATAAGAACGCGCAGACTTAGCAGGCATAGAGTTCTCCGGAACGCAGTTCATGACGCTTTTGCATCAGTCCGGCCAGATCGCGGTTGTGGGTCACCACGACGAGCGTGGTGCCATGGTCCCTGGCCAGCGAGACCAACAACTCCCCTACCATCGTACCGGACTCTTCGTCCAGACTTCCGGTGGGCTCATCCGCGAGCACGACCTTGGGGCGCATCAATATGGCACGGGCAATGGCGGCCCTTTGCCGCTCACCCCCGGAAAGAGTCGTCACCTTGTGCCCCTTGCGATGCTCCAGCCCGACGTCGTTCAGGGCGGCATCCGCAAGCTCAAGGCATTTCGCCCGCGGCTCCCCGGCGATGATGCCGGGCATTGCCACGTTTTCCAGCGTGGAAAACTCGGGCAGCAAGTGATGAAACTGAAAAATGAAACCTATTTCGATATTTCTGAAACGAGCTCGGCGACGGTTGTCCATCCCCGTGATATCCTCTCCGTTAAACCGGACAACCCCGCCGGAGGCATCGTCAAGCGTGCCCATGATGTGCAGCAGTGAAGTCTTTCCGGACCCCGAAGCTCCCACCACGGCCACACACTCCCCTGTCTCGACGGTCAGGTCGATGTTCTTCAGGACATGCACGGTTCCCGCGGGCCCTTCGAACTCCTTGCTCACGCCTTCAAGACGATAGACAGGACCGCTACTCATAGCGCAGTGCCTCGCTCGGATTCAGGGACGCGGCACGTCGTGCCGGATAAATGGTGGACAGGAAGCAAAGGAGCATGGCGGAAACACCGATGATGGTAAGGTCCAGCGCCTCCAGCCGAACCGGAAGATAGTCAACGGGATACACGTTGCTGGGCAGCTTGATGAACTGATACTTTTTGAGCAGCAGGCTGACCGGAACCCCGAGGCCGAAGCCAAGCGCTGTCCCGATGAAACCGATGAGCGTCCCTTGCATCATGAAAATCCTGCGGATACCGGCAGACTCCGCCCCCATGGACATGAGCACTGCGATATCCCGGGTCTTTTGCATGACCAGCATGACCAGCGTATTGACGATGCTGAACGAACCGACAAGCACGATCATCACGAGAATGATGAACATAGCGGTTTTTTCCAGTTTCAATGCAGCGAAAAGATTGGCGTTCATCTCCTGCCAGTTGCGAACGAGCAAACCGAACGAGCCAATGGACTGTTCGATTTTTTCAGCAATCTGGGGAGCCTTGTCCACGTTGTCAACGCTGATCTCAAGGCCGGAAACGATATCGCTCTTGTAACCGAGCAGATCGCGGGCGGCGTCGATGGTCATGTAACCGAGGGATGAATCGTATTCAAACATGCCGGTCTTGAAAATTCCGGCCACACGGAACCGCTTGACCTTCGGCTGAAAACCCGCGGCACCGGAACGTCCGGAAGGCGAGAGCATGTTCACCGCTCCCCCCACGTCGAGGCCGAGTCTGCGGGCCATCTGATAGCCCACGATGATTCCCGGCAGTTCGTTCTCCATTTCAAGATTGTCCATGGACCCCGCGACAAGGTCCGTATCAAGGCTGATCACCCCGTCGGAAGATTCGGGATCAATACCGCGAAGCACGACACCTTTGACGCCGTTGCGGTTGGACAGCATCACTTCGGAATAAACGAAGGGACTGACGCCGGTAACTCCCTCCACTGCGGAGGCACGGTCCGCAAGAGTCTGGTAATCCTGAATACCGCCGCGCGCGGAAGAAACAAGGATATGGGCGTTCACGCCGAGGATCTTATCCTGAAGGTCCGAGGAAAAACCGTTCATCACGCCAATGACGACAATGAGCGACCCAACGCCGAGTGCCACACCGAAAACCGCGAACAGGGAGATCAGCGTAATGAACGACTGTCTCCTGAGCGCGGAGAGGTATCGCAGGGCGATGAAGGTTTCAAATCTCATGCAGTCAGGATTCCTGCTATGCGTGCTCGGGCTTGAGCAATGGGAAAAGGATGACTTCACGGATGGAAGCGCTGTCCGTCAGCAGCATCACCAGCCGGTCGATGCCGACACCCTGTCCGGCCGCCGGTGGCATGCCGTACTCCAGAGCCCGTACATAGTCCTCGTCCATGTGATGCGCTTCCTCGTCGCCGGCGTCCTTCTCCTTGACCTGTTCCTCGAATCGACAGCGCTGATCGACCGGGTCATTAAGCTCGGAGAAGGCGTTCGCCATTTCCCGGCCCACCATGAACAGCTCGAAGCGGTCCGTGATCTCCGGGTTTTCGTCATTTCGCCTGGAGAGTGGGGAAATATCCGTGGGGTAATGATAGATGAAGTGAGGCTGAACCAGCTTGGGCTCGACACGCAGGTCGAACAGCTTGGCCTGCAATTTGCCCAGCTTTTCGCCTTCAACGACCTTTTCGCCACCCTTTTTGACCAGCTCCTTGCACTTCTCGTAATCCGTGTAGATTTCCGGAGCCACACCGCCGACCTTTTCCAGCGACTCGTGGAACGTCATGCGAATCCACTTGCCCGGAGTGAGGTCAACCTCCTGCCCCTGATAGGTAATGGCCGTGTTGCCGCAGACCCGTTCGGCTATGCGGGAGATCATTTCCTCGGTAAGATCCATGAGGTCGTACACATTGGCGTAGGCCCAGTAGAACTCAAGCATGGTAAACTCGGGATTGTGCTGGGTGGAAATGCCTTCGTTGCGGAAATTTCGGTTGACCTCGTAAACGCGCTCGAAACCGCCCACCAGCAGACGCTTGAGATAAAGCTCGGGCGCAATGCGCATGTAGAGCTTCATGTCCAGCGCGTTGTGATGCGTCTCGAACGGCTTTGCCGTGGCGCCGCCGGGAATCGGCTGCATCATGGGTGTCTCCACTTCCATGAAACCTCGGTCGTCGAGGAAGTTGCGCATCTCGCGCACGATGGCCGTGCGGGCCCTGAATATTTCCTTGGTGCGCGGAGTGACGATGAGATCGACGTAGCGGCGGCGATAGCGCAGCTCCACATCCTTAAGACCGTGATACTTCTCCGGAAGCGGACGCAGAGACTTGGTCAGCAGCTCGAAGGAGTCCACCTGAATGGTCAGCTCGTCGGTCTTGGTGCGAAAGAGCTTGCCCTTTACGCCGACGATGTCTCCCACGTCAGTTTTCTTGAACAGCTTATAGGGTTCGACGCCCAGCACTTCACGGGAACCAAAGGCCTGAATACGACCCATCCCGTCCTGAACCTGAAAAAATGTCGCTTTACCGAAGGAACGCCATGCCACGACGCGTCCCGCGATGGAGAACTCCTCATCAAGTTTCTCAAGCTCCTCGCCGGAGGTCTCGCCGTATTTCTCCAAAAGAGAGGCGATTCCGGTGTCGCGGCGGAAGTCGTTGGGATAGACGTCCACCCCTTCGTCGAGCAGCGCGCAGGCCTTCTCAACCCGGTTCTTGACGACGGAGTTGAGTTCGTCCTTGGCGTCGAGAGCTTCGAGCATGGGCATGAAGCGCTGGACGTGTTCGGACTTGGTGGCCAGCTTGATGGGCTTTTTCTTTTTATTCGTGGCGTTTGACAAAACTGCGTTCCTTGCGGTCCAAAAGTCTAGAAAAAAACAAGAGACGTTGAATCCCTAAGCCATATTCCCTTAACAGTCAAGAAAATGCACCCCTTCGGCCCAGTCTGGCCGTACGGACGCCGGGCTTTCCCGGAAAATCGTCGAGGGCTGGCCCTAATACATTAGATATTTTCCCCCTGCAAGGTTTTATAGACATGCTCGGAATTCGAAAAAAGTTCCAGAAGAAAGTTTTTTGAAAAAAAGTCTTGACGTGCACGCCGGATTCTCATAAATCCCTTTCTCGCGCTGACGGCGCACCGATTGTTCCCCAGTAGCTCAATCGGCAGAGCAAGTGGCTGTTAACCACTGCGTTCGCGGTTCAAGTCCGTGCTGGGGAGCCAGAGAGAATCAGGGCTCCGATCCACAAGGGTCGGAGCCTTTTTCTTATCCTCCAACAAATTCATTGCCATGCCAGCCATATCCATTACTCATCTGATCATCGGCGCCGCGGCTTTCGCGGTCATTGTCGCAGTCGTCATTGCAGGCCGCGGCAGGTCCAACAACTCCACTTCGCGCATAGACATTAACTTCGACTCCATGAAGGACGAGGAAATCAAGCGCCGCCACTAGGCCCGCGCACTTTGCCGATCTTGATTTATCGCGTGATTTGGATAGGGTATCCCATCAGGAGGATCACGCAGCATCATGATCGAAATTCTTTCCGGCCTTCTGGGCGGCCTCGGACTCTTCCTCATCGGCATGTCCATGATGACGAAGGGGCTCCGAAACGCGGCCGGGACCGCCCTCAGAAACATCCTTGGACAATGGACCAGAACTCCCCTGAGGGGTTTGGGGTCGGGCGTGCTCATCACCGCCATAGTCCAATCCTCCAGCGCGGTTACCGTTGCCGTCATAGGCTTCGTCAACGCTGGCCTCATCTCCATGCGCCAATCCATGGGCGTCATCTACGGCAGCAATATCGGCACCACCATGACCGGCTGGATCGTGGCCGCGGTGGGAGTCAATGTTAAGGTCAAAGCGCTTGCTCTGCCCCTGATCGGACTCGGCGCATTGATGATGCTCTCCGGCAGCAACTCCAGACGGGCTTCCATCGGTCGCGCCTGCGCTGGCTTTGGCCTCTTCTTCCTCGGCATTCAGGTCCTGCAGGAAGGATTTACCGTACTGGCCCCCAACATCGATTTTTCCTCGTTCGACAGCGGTCCGTTCGCCCTGCCCGTCTTTCTGGGTATAGGGTTCATACTGACGCTTCTCATGCAAAGCTCCAGTGCGGCCATGGCCGTTGTCCTCACCGCCACCCTGTCCGGCATCGTCCCCTTGGCGGACGCCGCCGCGGCGGTTATCGGCACCAACATCGGCACTACCTCCACGGCCGCTCTTTCCGTCATCGGCGCCACCAACAACGCCAAGAAAGTCGCCGCTGGGCACATCCTCTTCAACGCCATGACGGGCCTTATAGCCCTTCTTCTGCTCGTTCCGCTGCTGAAAGTGGCAGAGTCTGCGGGCGGCGGCAGCGACCCGGCCGTCACCCTTGCCCTGTTCCACACCATTTTCAATATTCTCGGTGCACTTCTGTTCCTTCCGCTGACGGACAGACTCGTAACGCACCTCGACCGCTGGATCGGCACGCGGATGCCTGAAATGGCCAAACCGCGTTACCTTGACCGCAACGTGCTGCGGGCACCGTCGCTAGCCGTGGATGCCCTCTTCATGGAAGTGGGGAGACTCGGGGAAAACATCCGGCTTATGGCCCAGAAAGCCATGACATCCAACTTCCGCCACAGCGACATGCAGCGCGATAAGGCATCTCTGGAGAGCCTGATCAGCGCCTGCAGGCGGTTCTGCTCTGACCTTCAGGGCATGGCACTTCCGGAACAGATTTCTGAAAACTTGCCTAAAGCACTCCGAGTGTTGCAGTATTACACGGTCGTCCTCGAAGTCATCGAGATGAACGCAAAAGAGCATCCGACTCTGAACCACTCGCTGCCTTCATCGGTGGCCGAGCGGGATGCAAAGTATCGCGAGATGGTAAAGGATGTGCTGAACACGGCCCATACGCCGTGTGCGCCCGAGTTCGACCACATTCAGATGATGCTGGACCAGCTTGTGACGGTCTACCACGAACTGAAGCAGTCACTGCTCAGTGCCGGTGCGGCCGGGGACATCGAACTGGACGACATGGTAAACCTGCTGGAGTTCTATTCACGCTCCCGGCGCATGACCGAGCAGGCCGCCAAAGGGACCATCTATTGGTCCGAAATGCGCGATACGGGCGACATATGCCGATCGGCAACGGCGGAGAACGATTTTACCTGGAAAGCCAACCCGGACCTCAAGGAGTCTAAGGCATGAAAGGACGCATCACCCCAATAGCGCTCGCCTGCGGAGCCATCATCCTCGTGGCCGCCGCCGTTTTTCTTCTTCGTCCCGGGGATCAGGGCAAAGATGAAACCCGCGGCAACGTGGGTGAACCGCCCGAGGCCCCGGCTTGGACCGCCGAAGGCCAGAAACAGCCTCTGCCCGATTACGGCAGCGCCAATGCCACCGTAAAGACCGTCAGCGAAAATGCGACGGAGGATGCTACCACCGAGGCTGCAACCGAGGACACCGCCGCCGTGGATGAAATGACGCCACCCCGAGTGGTTCAGGAAGACGACATGGTGACCGTACTCTTCCTCGACGTCATGGCGGAAACCCTCGTGGAGGGCTTTGTTCCCGCCCGAATGAGCGACTCCGGCAACCCGGAGACGACCCTTGGCTTCCGCAAGCTCAACATGCGCTTCGGCCGTTCGCTCAAGGGCTTCGACACCGACACCGCCAACATCAACATGGCCCGAGATGCCGTGTTGAGTTACCTGCTGGCACCCGGCGTTGCCAAGAGCATTTTCAATGACTACCAGCCGGTTTTCGTGGACAAGGTAGAAGAAACAGCACGCAACGCATCCCTCGAAGACGCCGACGGCACAGAGTACATGCTGTCCGAGGCCGAAGTATCCGACCTGTTTCTGGTCTACGCCGATGCCTTCGACATGACCGGACGAGCCGTGCGCGCCGCCGCCGAACCTTCGGTGGCCCAGACCGTGGAACGCTACATCCGGGCCGCCCGGGCAGCAGAACGGGCCAACGCCGCATTCCGTACCGCCATGGCGGATTACGACACCGATTCCGGCGAGGTCTCCGCAGCAGGCAGCCGCCTCAAGGGAGCCATCAAGGAACGGCAGCGCATCCGTAAAATCGTCTTGAAAGAACTGCGCGACGAATGTCCTGAGTGTGACTCCGAAGAGCTTTTCTACATAGCCATGTGGAGCTACAGACGCACGCTGGAGAGCGACAATACACAGGAATTCATGAACACCGCCGCCGACTGTCTTGAGCGGCTCTCCGGGAGCTTCAAGGACAGGGCTACACGGATTCTGGAAGAATAGATCGCATACGGCCCGCCTCCTGGGAGGCGGGCCGTATGCTCGCGGGTTGGCTTGTCCGAAGCACTTGGGCGCCCACGCTTCAGCTTGTACTCATAATTAAAAGCCCCTCCCGGCATCAGCGGAAGGGGCTTTTTCTTGATTTGACAGGAACCGATCAGCCGAGTTTTTTCTGCAGCAGTTCGGTGACCACTCCGGGGTTGGCCTGTCCCTTGGTCTTGCGCATGATCTGCCCCATGAAGAAGCTCATGAGCTTTTTCTTGCCGCCGCGATACGCTTCAGCTTCATCCGGGTTCTCCTGAATGACCTCGTCCACCACGCCTTCCAGCGCGCCGGTGTCCGAGACCTGAACCAGGCCCTTGTCCTTCACGAGCTTTTCGGGGTCGGCCCCGGTCTCGCAGAGTTCAGGGAAAATCTTGCGGCCTATCTTCTGGGAGATGTCCCCCTTGTCGAGCAGTTCCACCAGCCCGGCCAGCGATTCCGGCGTCAGCTTGCAGTCGCTCAAGGACATGCCGTTGTCGTTGAGATGCGGAAGCAGATCGCCAATGATCCAGTTGGCGACCTTGCGTGGCGTGTCGCCCTTGTATGCTTCCACCGATGCCTCGAAGAACTCGGCAACCGCAAGCTCACCGCTGAGAAGTTCGGCCTCGTCCGCAGGCAGCTTGAAGTCCTCAAGGAAGCGCTCCAGCTTCTCGGAAGGGAGCTCGGGAAGCTCGGACTGCCATGCGGCTATGGTCTCGTCCTCGATGAGAACCGGCACGAGATCCGGGTCCGGGAAGTAGCGATAGTCGTGCGCCTCTTCCTTGCCGCGCATGGTGAACGTGGCGTTCTTTTCGGGGTTGTAGAGGCGCGTTTCCTGGTCCACTTCCTCGCCGTCCTCGATGAGGTCGATCTGACGGTCAATCTCGTACTCGATAGCTTTCTGCACGAAGCGGAAAGAGTTCAGGTTCTTGAGCTCGCAGCGGGTTCCATATTCCTCGGAGCCCTTCTCACGGATGGATACGTTGGCGTCGCAACGGAAGCTGCCCTCTTCCATGTTGCCGTCCGAAATGCCCAGATACAGCAGGATGGAGCGCAGGGCCTTGAGGTAGGCCACGGCCTCCTCGGCGGTACGCAGGTCCGGCTCGGAGACGATTTCGAGCAGCGGAACCGAGGTGCGGTTCAGGTCCACAAAGCTGGCGTTTTCGGCCGCCGAGTGAATGTTCTTGCCCGCGTCTTCCTCGATCTGGATGCGGTTGATGCGCACGTTGCGCTTCTTGCCGTCCACCTCGATGCTCAGGTTTCCCGCCGTGCAGATGGACTGCTGGAGCTGGGAAATCTGGTAGCCCTTGGGCAGGTCGGGATAAAAGTAGTTCTTGCGTTCGAACACGGACTTGTTTTGTACGGTGCAGCCGGTGGCAAGACCAAGCTTGGCGGCGTATTCGACGGCCTTGGCGTTGAGTACGGGCAGCACGCCGGGCATGCCGGAACAGACCGGGCAGACGTTGTCGTTAGGTTCGTTGCCGAACTTGGTGGAACAGGCGCAGAACAGCTTGGATTCGGTGTTGAGCTGCGCGTGGACTTCGAGGCCGATAACGGATTCGTATGCGGGCATTTGGCCGCTCCCCTACCCTTTGTTTTCGTAGAGTTCTGGATTCAGGCTCGGGTCGTTGTACATCTTGAACTGGAAATAGACCTTGGGGCGCTTGCGGCCGTTGGCGTAATCGTCAACCAGCTCCATCATGGAACGGCTCAGGTCCTTGTGCTGCAACCGAATCACCGCACACTTGCCGGTACAGCTGTCCACGTGGTCCGAATCCACATCCTTCCGCTGCGTCTGCTCTTCCATGTGGAAGTGCTTGAGCGCGAGGATGGAGAGACGATCGAGCGCCATGCCGAGGGTTTCGGTATTGTACCGTTCATCGCCACCTTCGGGCAAGATGGGCATGATCATCTGCACGAGACAGCTGTCCACCCGCTCGATGAGGTCGTTGCGGAGCTGATTCAGTTTATCGATGGCGTACTTGCAATCGGCGATGACCTTGGCGTCCACGTCCTTGCGGCGGGCGCGGTCCTCCACGTGCCAGAGCTGGAAATTCGCCCAGTGCTGGCGCGCCGCGAGTTCGCGAAGTCCTTCAAGGCCCAACAGTTCCGGGGCGGCCTTGGGGTCGTCATAGACCGGCTCGCCGAAGTGCCAGTCGGTAACGGAACGCATCTGATGGTCGATGCAGTCCTGAATGCAATTCTTTATCTGATCGAAAGTCACTTCAGCCATTGTTCAATGCTTCCTTACTCACAAGAAGATAAATGTTGGCCCGCGTCTTGATCCGGTTTGCAACGGCTTCGACGCGGTTCCCTTCTCCGATGTAATAATCGACACGCGAGCCGCGAATGGCGCTCCCCGTGTCCTGCGCAAGGCCGATGCCGTAGACCTTGCGGCGACCTTCCGGGCGAAGCTTTCCGGGCTTGAGGTCCGGAATCTCGGTCTCGAAGGCCAGCACGCTGCCAAGCGGCAGCAGGTTCCGGTCTGTAGCGAGCGAAACCATCGGCGTCAACGGCTTGCCCATGGCTCCTTCGGGCGGAGCGTCGGCAAGCCGGAAAAATACATAGCTAGGGTTCTTGGCCATGAACCGGTACATATTCTTGGGATGCTTCCGGAAAAAGGCCTTTACGTGCCCCTTGGACAGCTTGTGGCGCGGCAGACGGCCGTGGTCATACAGGATGCGGCCAAGGCTCTTGAACCGCAGCCCGTTCTTGGCGCCGTAAAGCACGTTCCTTACCGATCCGTCGGGCAGACGAAGCCTTCCGCACCCTTCCACCTGCAGATAGAAGATATCCACGGGGTCCTTGGCCCAGGCGATCTCAAGGCCGCGGCCGGATAACGCGCCCTCCACATCGATGTCCCGACGGGTATAGTAGCGCACCGCCCTGTCGTTCTTCAAGCGGTAGTATACAGGCCGCCCGTCCTTGTTCAGTCCCCAGTGCAAATCCTCAGGTACGCCGTAGATGGGATACTGGTAAGGTCCGTACCGCTTGAGACTGGCCTCGATCTCCGGCGTGAAGTATCCGGTCATGGTGGGATCGGGGCGCACGCCGTACCATACGAAACGCTCGCCAAGCAGCTCGGGCTCTCTGTCCAGACGCGGCAGGATGGCGAGAAGCTCCTCGATGCTGTGCCGCACTTGGCCCCACGTCAGGCTCATACCGTGTTTGCGAAGCGCCACATCGCCCTGCGGCATGTTGCGCACGTATTCGAGACTCATGCGAAGGGGATTCTCCAACCGCGCCCATGAGTCGAGCCCCTGACTGCGAAGATCCAGCTGCGCACTTTTGAGGATGGGCTCCCTGCCGTCCAGCGGCACGAAATCCTGACTGGCCGGGCTTTCCACTTCGCACTTTGGCGGCGGAAACCCGGTGGAGCGCCTCGGATAGTTCTGCTCGTCGGGCAGCGGCAACGGCTCCCGGACGACAGAACAGCCGCCGAGCCCCAGAATCAGCACGAAGAGGGCCGCCCTGAGCAGCCACAATCTTCCGCCGGATGAAATCGCGGACATTTTCGCCGTGTTCATTTTCCGATCATTCACAGGTGTCTATGGCAACGTCGCAGAACTTGCCCACGCCGTATTCCCTGCGCCGGAAGAACTTTTCCGGGCTGGGGCCGATTATCTGCAATTCGCGGTGGAGCTTCTGCATATCGAGTGCGATATGCATTTCCTTGGTACAGCCGGTCGAGTACGTACTGTCCTTGCCGGTCCATACGGGAGGAACCTTTTCGCCCATCAGCTCGAAGCTCTTCTCTATATCCGAATGGGTCTGGAAACGCCAGACGTCGATATAGCCGCTACGCTGGACGCGCTCCCACATGTACATCAGGTCATCCGCGTCCATGCCTTCCTCGAAGTGCTCGGCCGGGTTGATGATGTAGACCTTGTCCAGCTGCTCGCGCAGGTACTCCACGAAGGTGGTCATGACCTTGATGGCCGTGGCCACCTGCCCGGGCACGCTGCCGATAACGCCGGAATAGAACATGACCGTGCGCCCTTCGGTCTTGGCCTGACGCATTTCCGCAATGATCTCGTTGGCCTTGCCGGTGATGTAGGCTTCGCTGAATTTGTGCGCGACCTCGGCCTTGGGCTTGAAATACAGATGAAACTTGCCTTTGTCGTCCCGGAAGTAGGAAACGATGTCGCGGGTAAATTCATGGCTGGTCTGAATCATGCGGCGGTACTTGCCTTCACCCTTGGCGATGATCAGGTCACATTCCTTCCATGCCCGCGCAAAGGAAACGTTGCAGCGATACGGATTGAAGCGCTCGCGGTTGCCGTCCGAAATGACGATGAAGTTGTGCCTGCGCATGAGATCCAGCAGTTCGTTCTTGGTGAGCTTGTCGTTGCTCACGAAGAAGGCGTCCGAGAGGTGTTTGGCGAGCACCGGATCGCTTTCGGCATCCCAATAGGTGGGACTGTCGAAGAAAAAGCCTTCCTTGAGCGCCAGCACCACTTTGTGCCCCAGTCTGAGCAGGGCGCGGATAAGCTGGATGTCCAGAATCAGGCCGCCGCTGCGCTTGGGCATGAACAGGATGCGAAGCGGATCGGCGCTGCGCGATGCCACCACCGAGGCAACCTTGCGGAACCCTTCCTCGACGCCATTCTCCTGCTCAAGGTCGCACTCCTCAAGGGTCTGAGAGGTGAACTCCTCGGGCTTCCAGAAGTCCGTGGACGAGGAAAGCCGCATGAGCCGCTCTATTTCAAGCATGTCGATGCGATAGCGAATCTCGTCGATGCGCCGGCACCCCGGTTCCATCTCCGCACAAACGTTGATGAGCTTGTCGAAGGACTCGCCTTCCACAATGTCCGAAGCTTTGGCGTTGAGTTCGCGCCGCAGGTCGGCATAGGGATCGTCCACACCGCTCTGGCTCATGAATATGGTGTTGAACCGCTTCATCAGCCGCGAGGGAATCATGATGGGCGAAGCCAAGGCCATGCGAAACTTGTGGCGGGCCAGCGCGATGAGGCGCTTCCTGATGTAACGATCCGGACAGTACGTACGTGCAAGCCGGATGAACCCTCGCCACTGCTGGAGGTATTCATGCTTCAATTCGGGCGGCAGGCCCGGTTTGAGCAACTGGAGAAACATCCAGTCGGAACACGGCGCATAAAGCTCGTGATCGCCCAGCGCAACCATGAAACGTATCTGCTCGCGTGTGGCGTTCTTGGCAGGGTCGATGGTGTATTCAAGGTTGTTCTCGGTCATGAAATGCAACAGCAACCCGTCGAGCATGGCGTCCATGCCGTAGGTGATGTCGAGAACCGAATCGAAAGAATTCAGGCGCATGTCAGCCCTCCGTCATGAAGCCTTTGCGTGAGAGTCGTTCGAGATAGCAACCGCCAACGTCCACCATTATCAGATCTTTGTCGGAACGCGAAACACGCAGAACGTCTCCATCGGCAAGATGAAAAAGCCGCTGACCGTCCTCGGTGACGTTGACCGGACCGTTGGAGTCCTCCACCACTATTTCGGTGACGGTCTCTTTCGGCAGGACCGTGGGGCGGAATGATCCGAGAAACGGGCAGATAGGGATAATGCCATAGGCCGGGACGCCGGGATGAATCAGAGGACCGCCTGCGGAAACACCATAGGCAGACGACCCGTTGGGCGTGGTAACGATGAGTCCGTCCGCGCGCAGCCCGGTGCGTCCGCCCTCAAAGGAAACCTTCAGGCGCACCAGCCGAGCCAGTTCGCCGCGGCTCACCACGAGATCATTTGAGGCCAGTCCCTTGTGGACAGACTCGCCATTGCGAATTATCTCATATTGCAGGGCAAGCGTTCTCAGCGTGGGCAATTCATCACTGATGAGAGTGTCGAGCACTTCCATCCAGCAGTCGGGATCGACACCCACAAGGAAGCCGACCTTGCCGAGGTTGATGCCGAGCACCGGCACACCGTGCTCCACGGCCTTTCGGGCTGCGGAGATGAATGTTCCGTCGCCGCCAAGGGAGAGCACGAGATCATACCCGGAGAGGTCCACGGGCATGTCGGAACTGGCGGAATCGACCGTGCAGCCACGTTTTGCGAGGTGGCTTGAGATCTCTTTCCGCAACCGATCGGCGCGGGTGTCCCCGCGCTTGAGAATACACATTGTTTTGGACAGTGCCGTCATGTCCCATGTGGTAGACAAATTACGGTCAACATTCAACCTTTGGCTTGATTTGAGAGCGTTTTAAGCAGCGGTCGCGGCAACATTTTCTGCAACCCAACCCTAAAGTTTTTTTTCCGCGCTCCGATACAATCATTGTACAGGAGGAGTTATAAGTGACCAGTCCGGCAAAAGTTCAACGGATGCTGCGCACATACGGAAGGCAGCTTACCAGTGCGAAGCGGCTCGCGCGTTTTCGGCGGGCACTTCAGGCATCCGGCGCCGAGGACGAGGTGGAGATTTCCCGCCAGGCACGGCGCAGGGAACTGGTCGAAAAGATTGCACGGGAGATAATCGAGAACCTGATCGTCAGCAACACGGACAACCCGGTCGTAACAGATATCGTCAACGAGCTTGAACGCGGGACCGGAACAAGGTACCTCTTTGAATACCCGCTCGACGGGGCTGACGTTCGAATTTTGAAGGAAACGCAAAACGGGCCGCAGGAAGTGACCGGCAACGAGAGACTCTCGGTCATGAGGCGGCTTTGGGAATTGACGCTGCAGCGGGTCGACAGGACCATGCTCTAGCGGCAATCCCGGGAGGTAAAGGCCATGCAGATCAAGAACCTTGTGGGAGAAATGAATCCCTACAACAAGAACAAGGTGAATGGATCGGACGCACGGGCCGAGGGGACGAACAATGCCGCACGCGCTTCCAAGGAAGCGGCAAGCGGCTCGGACCGCATTCAGCTGTCTTCGGAAGCGAAGCTGAGAGGGGCGGCGTACAAGGAAGCGCTGAACTCCCCCGACACGCGCCAGAAGAAGATAGACGACCTAAAGGAGCGCGTCCGCAACGGCACCTACAAGCCCGACATCAAAAAGGCCGCCGAGAATCTCATTCGCGACGACCTTGACCTGATCAAGTAGTACCGCCGGGGCGGCTTTCGAAAGTTAGCCGTTCAGGCGATACTGCGTGGGATACCCAGCCTCAAGCTGAGGCACCTGCATTCCCCTCTTGGCTTCGGAGTTGATAATTATCGGCCCCGAGAGATTAAGAGTGGTTTCTTCCGGCCTGTCGTGCGGAATGGTAACCGTGACCATCACCGCAACCTGTCTGGCATTTTCTATCTGAAGAATCTTCTTTTCCGCCGTCTCCAACTTCACGTTGTAGTCGGTCAGGAAGGAATACGGATCCACCACCAGCAGCCCGAGAGACGTATCCTCAAGGTTCTGCAGGAGAATGAACGGACTGTCGTCCTCGATCCGCAGCAGGACGTATTCCCGCTTGTCCTCAAGGCCGATGAGTCCACGGGGGAAGTAGATCACGGAATCGAGATCTATCACCCGCTTGCCCAATCGGGTCATTATTTCTTTCTTTCTTTCCCGTGCCATATCGTAGCCGCCGCGAGCAGATCGTCATGGCTCGTTTCGAGGGCCATGCGGTTCTGCTCTTTGATCTTAAGGTATACCTCTTCCCGATAGACCGTCATGTCGTCAGGGACCTCCAAGCCAAGTTTGACCTGTTTGCCCTGCACGCTCAGAACCTTGAGCTTTATGTGGTCTCCAAGATGGAGGCTTTCTCCCGGTTTCCGGGTCAGTATCAGCATCGGTACATGAATTCCGTTTCGGTTCGTGATGGCGACGTTTCGCCGCCGGAACTACCGAACTACCCCAGCAAAAGGGCTTTGTCCAGCGGCTTCCAAGGCTTAGATGAACTTGGTCAGGTTTGTGTTCATGACCGTCGCCGCCGTGCGCAGTACACTCTCGTAAAGCATCTGCTTCTGCTTGAGTTCGGTCATCAGGTCGCCAACGTCCGCGTCCTCGATGCTACTCAGCAGGTCCCGCTCGTTCACGTTCAGGTTGCTGAGAATGCTCTCCGCCACCTGCAACCGGTTTTCACGGCCTCCCACGCTGGCGAGCGAATTCATGATGTGCTCATGCGTCGTCTCAAGGTTCGCAAGGGACTGCTGAACCCCCGACTGGTTGTTCGTCTCACAGAAGGCGATCAGGTTGCCCATGGTCTCGAAAAGGTTCGAGGTGGTCTCCTTGCTTTCCGAATCCAGCAGCGTCCCGGCCATGTTGACCGGTCTGCCGTTGGAGTTGAGCAGTGTCAGCGAAGGCGACGAGTTCGCGCTACCGACCCTGACGTAGTTTCCACCGTTGGAGTTCTGCACATCCGGGTCCTGATAGATGCCGCCAAAGACATCCTTGCCAACCTCGTTGAGCCGGACCTGTTCGGTGGAGGAAATATCAAGGGCGATGTCCGCCGTGCGCGGCTTGATCATGAACTGGGTGCCGGGATCGACGAGACCGCCGCCACCGTTGGAGTTCAGGGTCAGGGTTCCCACCGGCTCGATGCTCAGGACGGCATTGCTCGCGGTGGTGTCCGGCGCAACGGTGTTCCCGGTATTCCAGGTGATACCGCCGTTGAGTGAATAGGAATACTCGATCTCTTCATCAAGCCCCACCGCTGCATCGTTGTCGATCCGCACCATGACGTTTTCCCTGTCAAAGCGCCCTGCGGCCACGGGATCGACGTTCACTGCACCGGGGGAAATGGTATCCACTTCGATACGGCTGTTACCGTTGGGTGCCACTCGGTCGTTGTCGTCACCAAGATAACGGGCCGACTGACGAAGCCACAGCCACGTTCCATCGGAGTCGTTGTAATCGTTTTCGTCGGTGAGGTTGACTGTCGGGTCGCCGTCCAGTTCGACGGACGTACCGCTCTGCGGAAGCTGGAGCGTCTGAGGGTTTCCCGCACCGCCAGTGATCGACCCATCGTCGAGCCATGTATCACCGCCGTCAATGCTGTAGCGCACCTGCGAACCGCTCATGCTCGCCGTGCCACCGGATGCGCCGTTCTGATAAAACTGTACCAGAACGGTGCTGTCAGACTTGCCGTTGATGGTGAAGTTGGTGGTCTCGTTGAAGCTGCGGTCGTTGGTGGTCATCCACATGATTTCCTCGAAGGCCTTGCCCTCGGTCTTCTGACCGGCAAACAGGCTCTGTCCTTCGAAGGTGGAGTTGGCGAGACCGAGGAACTGGTCGAACAGGCTGCGAAGTTCGTAGCTGACCTGCTCGCGGTTGTCGGCGCTCATGTGACCGCTGGCCGCCTGCTCCGCAAGCTCCTTGGCGCGCGTGAGCAACGTACTGACCTGCTGGAGCGTCCCGTCCGAAGACGTGAGCCAGCCCTTGGCAGTGGAAATGTTCTCGCTGTACTGATCCAGCGAACGCAGCGTATCCCGGTGATCCAGAATACGGATCATGCCGGTGGGATCGTCCGAGGGGCGGACGACCTTCTTCATGTTCTGGGCGCGGATGTTCACGTCCACGAGCTGCTCAAGAGAGGAGCCCATATTCCCGGTATACCGGGAGAAAAGCATCTGCTGCGATATTCTCATGTTCTCCTCCTAAGGCTTGAGCGAAAGCACCGTCTGGAGCATCTGGTCCGCCGCACTGATAAGCTTGGCGGCCGCCGTGTAGGAGTGCTGGTACTTGATGAGGTTGGACATCTCTTCGTCAAGGTTGACGCCCGCAACGGACTGCTGCCTGTCGTCGAGGTCCTGCCTCAGGGTTTCGGTATAGCTGTAGTTGAACTCGGCGGTCTTGGTATCGGCGCCGACGTTGCCGACCAGACCGTTGTAGTAGTCCAGAATGGTCTGCCGGGTCGTGCCTTCCATGGGCGTGAAGACCTGAACGCTCTCTTCCCTGAGCTTGTAGAGCGAAAGCGCCGTGGTGTTGTCGCCGGGGTTCATCTCCCCAGCCCCGTTAACGTGCCCGGATGCCAGAAAATCAAGGTCGCTCGTGATCTTGTCGTTGAGCTCGATATCCGTCGCCTCGGAGCCCTGGAAGAAGGTATTAAGGCCGAGCGCTGCGTTCAGACCGGCGGAATCCGCGCCAAAGGCCGCTTCGTATCCTTCCTTCATATCCACATGCAGCTTGTCGTTGACAATGGATGCGGTCAGGTAGTTACCGTAACTGTTGTTATAGGCGTCCACCACATCCGAGAGGGAGTGCTGCTCGGGGTTGAAGCCCTGCACGCCCGGGGTGCCGGAGTCGAAGTCGAGCGCGGCGTTTGAGACCATGTTGCCGGTGGACGAATCGTAAAAATACATTCTGCTGGTTCCGGACTGAAGTCGGGAGCCAAAAGCAAGCCCGGAAGAATCGGAGCCGAGCGCCTTGTTGATGTCGCTGACGCTGTAGGTTCCGTCGAAGGTCTTGAACTTCTCAAGCCCTGCGCCCTGACTGTGACGGCGATTCACTTCCCATATGAGACTTTCGGAAAGCGCATCGAGCTTCTTGAGATACTTTCCAACGTGCTGGTCACGGAAGCTGAACAGCGCGCCGAGCTTGCCGCCCGTGGTCCGCTCGGTGTTCATCTCGCCGTTGAAGCCGGTCTGCGGGGTGATGTTCACCTTGGACGAAGTGTTCTGCACCCAGTACAGGCTGCGCTGCGGACTGACCACGATCTGGTCACCGGCGCGGAATTCGCCGGTGGCCGCACCGGTGGGATTGTTCTCCGCGCCAAACCAGATATCAACGCCTTCGACCGTCACGCGCGAGTCATAATCGCGGGCAAAAAATTCCTTCTGGACACCGTTCTCGTCCTTGAGCCAGGTGTTTCCGCCGTCAAGGGAAACACGGAAGCGCGCCGCGCCGCCGCCATCGCTCACCGGGCCGGAAATGTCACCGCCGTTGGACAGGAATTCGAGGGTATACTCATAGTTGTCATTGCCCTCGAAAAAGACTTCGCCTTCAAAGGTCGTCTCGGGCGAAAGCCTGTAATCCGATCCCGGAGGATTGAATTCCAGCGAAAAGGCGTTGATGCCGTCCACGAGCGTCTGACCGGCCTTAGTGGTCACGGTCATGTTCCCGCCACCGGAATCGATGACGTTGATGTCGATGATCTCCCCGAGTTCGCGCAGCAGGCGGTTGCGCTCGTCATACATGGAGTTGGTATTGTTAACGCCGGGGTTGTCGTAAATATTGATGTTCTTGTTCAGCTGGGCGATCTGATTCATCAGGCTGTTGGCGTCCGCCACCTGCTCGTCGATCATGGTGTCCACCTGCTGCTGCATGGTGGTGAGCGACTTATCCACTTCACGAAGCGTGCTGGCCAGCGTCATGCCGTTGTTGACCACCGTCTGCCTTGCGCCGTAGTTATCAGCATGCTGGCTCAGATCGTTCCATGAGTTCAGGTAGTTGGAAAGCGTATCGCTGACGCCGGTGCCGTTGGATTCATTGAACAGGGCTTCAACGCCTTTGAGCTGTTCATAGAGCTGTCCCCAACGCTCGGAAACCGCGGACTGGTCGTAGTACAGGCGCTCAACCATGCTGTTGAAATGCCTGAATACTTCCTTGGCCTTGACGCCGGTGCCGAGCTGCCCGGGCGAATAATTGATGGACGGCCCTTCTTCGAGCCGAACCTCGCGGCGGGCGTACCCTTCCGTCTCCACGTTGGCGATGTTCTCGCCGGTGACCTGAAGCTGAACCTGAGAGGCAAAGAGGGCCCAGCGGCCCATGTCCAGAACCTGGTTGGCGCCGTACATCTAGAGCCTCCCGCGAAGAATGTTGCCGTTCTGGGAAGGGGGAACGAACCGTCCTCTGGCGGTGTATGCGTTCTTGGTCTTGGGCTGGATCTCGTCGTGCATGAATTCCAACAGCTTGCGACTCTGGTCATGCAATGCGACGGCCATGGTGTAGTTCTGGTTTGCCTGTGCGGCACACCCCTGCTCAACCTCGTCCATCTTGTCCACGAGCGCCCTGAGCGTTTCGTACTGCTCAGGGTCAAGGTGCCCTTCAAGTTCGGCAATGCGCTGCGCACCGGGAACCAGCGTTCCCACCTGCGCGCGGCAGGACTGACGTTCAGCGGCCAGCTGGCGAAGAAGTTCCTGGACGGATATCTCTATCTGGGAAACCCCCTGCGAATTGCGGGCGGTAAGCCGGGAAAATTCTTCCTGAAGCAGGGCCGAAAGCAACAGCATGGCCTTGTTCTGCCTGACAAGATTTTCCTCGATTATGCGGATATCCATCGCAACCTCCAAACTCAAGTATATGTAATGTAAGAATTTTCATTCCTGCAGAAAATTCCGGGCTACTTGAGATAAGCAAGTTTCCTGCCAACCTGTCCCTGTGCTTCACGTTCGAGTCGGCGGGCAAGCTGCTCCACCTGTGCTTTCACGTCCATTTCGGTAACGGGAGCCTGCGGGGCCACTGCCGCCTGTTCGGGAGCCTGCGTCGCATAGGCCGCAGTGTCGCCTTCACGGAAGTTCCCCGAACCGGACGTTTCGGCATCGTCGCCGATCCAGTCGTCCAGCGTCAGTTCTTCAGTCTGCTCTTCCACGGAGGTATTGCGTTCACGGCGCAGGGGGATGCCTTCACGCTCCTCGTTCAGAGGACGAATGTCCGCCTTGCCGGTCAGAGAGTCGCGGCTGGCTTCCTTGAGCTTGGTCGAGAGCTGGTCGTAGAGCATGTCTGCCAGACCGATGCCACCGTCCGAGGCCATTTTCTCCGAGAAGTCCTTGTCGAACATGGAGAGATACTTCTCTTCCTGCTTGGAGTGCAGATAGCCTTCCTTGGGGACCGAGTTGCGCATCTCCTTCCAGATTTTGCTGATAAAGATCGCTTCAAAGTCCTTGCACGCTTCCTTGAGCTGGGCGTCGCGGCCCTTGGAGTCGCCGAGGCGCTCCTTAAGCCCGTCCATCTTCATCTTGAAGCGCGTCAGCTCCTGCCTGTCGAGGGCCGCTGCGGCCTTGGCGTCGTTTCCGATGCTGTTCATGCTAGATGACCTCCACTTCCGCGTGCAGAGAGCCGGCGACCTTGAGCGCGCGGATGATCGAGATCAGGTCGCGCGGGGCGGCTCCAATGGCGTTCAGACCGTCCACCAGTTCCTGAAGGGTCGCGCCCTCCATGAGCATCAGGCTGTTGTTCTGCTCCTCGATGCCCACATCGGTCTGCGGCGTGACCACGGTCTCCCCGTCGGAGAACGGGCCGGGCTGACTGACTTCCTGAGATTCGGCAATAACCACCTGAAGGTTTCCGTGAGCCACGGCGACCTTGGAAAGTCGCACGTCCTGCCCCAGAACCACGGTGCCGGTCTTTTCGTCCACCACGACCTTGGCCTTGCCTCCGGGGGTGATGTTCATGTTCTCCAACGATGCCATGAGCGGCACCATGTTGCCCCGGAACTTCGGGGGAATCTGGAGTTCCACGGTGGAAATGTCGCGCGCGCTGGCATACCTGTCGCCGAGAACGCCGTTGATGCGGTTGACCACGTCCATGGTGGTGCTGAAGTCCTGCACCGTGAGGTTGATGGTCATACTCTCCTGATTATTGAAGGAGAACGGCACCTCCCGCTCCACCACCGCTCCGTTGGGGATGCGGCCGACGGTGGGGATGTTCTTCTGCGCGGTGGCCGCCTCTCCGCCGACGCTGAAACCGCCGATGGTCAGCGAGCCTTGCGCCACGGCGTAGATTTTGCCGTCGAGACCCTTGAGGGGCGTGACAAGCAGCACGCCGCCGAGAAGACTCTCGGCATCACCGAGCGAGGACACCGTCACGTCAAGCCCGGAGCCCGGCTTGGCAGACACCGGCATCTTGGCGGAGACCATGACCGCGGCGACGTTCTGGGGCTTCAGGTCGCCGGGAGCGGCTTCAACGCCCATCTTGTCGAGCATGTTGGACATGGACTGCATGGTGAAGGTGGACGTGGTTCCGTCACCGGTTCCGGCAAGGCCGACCACGAGACCGTAGCCGACCAGCTCGTTGTTGCGCACGCCGCTGAAGCTGGCGATGTCCTTTAGCCTCGCCGCATCCGCGGGAGCCGCGGCGGCGAGAAGGAGTGCCAGCATGACGGCAAACGTCAGACAGGCTGCGGTTTCCTTTCTCGTGATCTTCATTTGTTGCCTCCGTATCATACGCTCGTCACCCGTTTAGAACGGATAGATGTTGTCGAGAATTCTGGACAGCCAGCCGGGACGCTGCTTGTCGGTCAGGACGCCCTGGCCGTACATTTCGATCTGCGCTTCGGCGAGGTTGTTGGATGAAATGCTGTTGTCGGACGTGATGTCCCGCTGCCGGATCAGGCCGCGAACCACGAGAATCTGTGTCTCGAAGTTGACCCTGATGCGGCGCGCGCCTTCCACCTGAAGAATGTTTCCGGGAAGCCGTCGCACAATGCGCGTGGCCACGGTGGCGGTGACGCTGGACTCATGGTTGGTCTCCCCTTCGCCTTCAAAATCGTTCTGTGCGCGGGCGCCGATGTTCACGTCGCCGGGCGAAGCGAGGGACTGCGAACCGGGTATGGCGCCGAGGATGCCGGTTCCCGGAAACGCGGTGACACCCATGTCGGTGGTGGTCTCGCGCTTGGCGGTGGTATCGTTCTTCAGCTTGGACTTGGAGGACTCCGCCACTTCCACCAGCACGATGTCGCCCACGCGCTTGGCGCGGTTGTCATCATAGAGAAATTCCGCCTGATTCGGATCGAACAACGAGCCGGGATTCTGCGCCGGGTCCTGCTCGACGATCACCGGAGGAGTCAGCACGGGCATCGGCTCCGGCTCGGTGCGGGAAGCACAACCGCCCGCGACGACCGTAAAGGCTACAAGTGCGAGGATGTAGGGTTTCATCTCATTTTCTCCTTGCAAACGTGCTGAACGCACCGATTATCGGACCATGACCTTGCCGGGCGAGACCACTGTCGCCACGATGGTTCTATTGCTTTGCATATTCCGGACCTCAACCTGCTGGCCCACCTTGGCGTCATCGAGAACTTCCACTTCGACGCTCAACTTGACGCGACCGCTGTCGTACACGAGGTTCACATGCTCGCCCCTCGATACTGCCGGAAGCGCCTCTATGCGATCTCGTGTGATGGCCTGTCCGCGCCCCACGGGACGACGAATCCGCCACGGGCCGCCCTTGCCGTCCCAGGTGTTGGTGGCGTAAGCCAAATTCTTGCGGACAAAAGTCAGCTTGTCCGGCGTGATGCGCTCTCCCCTGTTCATTATCTGCGCCGCGGCCGGCACAGCCTTCCAGACATCCATGAAAACGCTGCCTGCCAGCCTCCGCACGGTCTTTCCATCGGAAGTAACCACTTCCATCTGCACGGAGTTGCGCCCCGGCCTGACGTCGCGAGAAGAATCGACCTTCAGCTTGTCGAAGCGGTTGGGGAAGAAGATGTAGTCCGGCACCGCAAAATCACGGAAGGAAATCTCGGCGTCGAAGCGTTCCGCACGAGGTGTCAAATATTCGACCACCCTGCGACGAATCTCGTTGACCAGTATGACCTTGCCGCCGGTCTGCACCAGCATTCGCGAAGGCACCTCGCACCGGCGCTCGTATTCGCCGATGTAATGGCGCAGAATCGAACGCAGCTTGTCGCGGGAGATGGCCACGGGTCTTCCCCGTCTGGACGAGGGTTTCCAGAGCTTGGTTCCGGAAAGCCGCTTCCATACCGGAGCGTCCACATCACCCACGGCAACGGCTATGTCGCCAAGGGTAACCGGCCCGCCGTCGAGCACCGCGGCAGGCTTGATCCTGATGCGCCATTCACCGGCATGGACCGTGGAGGCCATGACAAGCGCGGCAAGGCACATGGCGGCCACGACGGCCACGCCGAGGCCCCAGGGTCTTCGAGCATCCCGTGCGGTGTTTCCGTAAATCATCTCCCCTCCCGAACTCTTCATGGATTAACGCTTCACGTTGATTGCGGTCTGGAGCATGGAGTCGGAGGTGGTGATGGCCTTTGAGTTGATTTCATAGGCGCGCTGCCCAACGATCAATCCGACCATTTCGTCCACCATCTCCACGTTGGAGCCTTCCAGAAAACCCTGCGCCAGCGTGCCGAAGTTGTCTTCGCCGGGCGTTCCCTGAACAGCCGCGCCGGACGCCTCGGTCTCGACGTAGACGTTCTTGCCCACGGCGTTCAGTCCGGCCGGGTTGGTGAAGGTGAAAATCGGGATGTCCGCGGCGGCGATCTCCGCTCCGCTCTTGTCGAGTGCGGCAATGTGTCCGTCCTCGCTGACCACCAGATCAGCGGTTTCGGCGGGCACGAGGAATTCCGGTTGAAGCGGATACCCCTGTGCAGTGACGACGCGGCCTTCATTGTCCAGCTTGAACGAACCGGCGCGGGTGTACACATCCTCGTCGTTCTGCGTAACGCGGAAGAAGCCGTCGCCCTCGATGGCCATGTCCAGCGGGTTGCCGGTGTTCTTGAAGTCTCCCTGACTGAAGAACTTGTGCACCGTCGTGGGTTTGACGCCCATGCCGACCTGCATGCCCGTGGGGGTCCTGCCGCCGTTCTGGTTGAGCGTTCCCGCCATCTTGATGTTCTGGTACATCAGGTCCTCGAACTCCGCGCGGCTCTTCTTGAAGCCCGTGGTGTTCACGTTGGCGAGGTTGTTCGAAAGCACGTCGATGTGCGTCTGCATCGCCACCATGCCGGTGGCAGCCGTCCATAATGAACGCATCATGGTCCATATCCTCCTAGTAGCTCCTGCCCAGAGTCATGATCATGCGCCGGTCAATCTGATCGGTACTGGTCATAATCTTCTGATATGACTGGAAAGCACGCTGGGTTTCTATCATCTTGACCATTTCGGTCACGACTTCCACGTTGGATTTTTCGAGGTATCCCTGCTCCACCGTCATGTTTTCGGCGGGAATCTCGTTGGCACCGCTGTCTTCGCGGATGCGCATGAAGTTCTGGCCCACTTTTTCCAAGGCCCGCTTGTCGTCCACGTCCACGATGTCCAGCTGGCCGAGGACGGCGCCGTTTGCGCTGATCTGTCCGGCGGAATCAATGGAGATGTTCGTTGCATCGGGTGGAATGGCCAGAGAACCGCCGCCAACCATTACGGGATACCCCTGCTTGGTCACGAGAACACCGTTCTGGTCGACGGAAAAGTTGCCTGCACGCGTGAGTTGCTGCTCGTCACCGACCTGCGCCTTGAAGAATCCGTCACCGGAGATGGCCACGTCGAGCGGGTTGCCGGTTTCCTGCAGGCTGCCCTGCGCCAGATCGGTGTACTGATCCGAAAGGCGGACCCTCGACATGAGGTCGGCTTCCGGAAACAGCGGCTTGTCGCGCATGTAAGGCTTTGCGTCGACCACATAGTCGTGGGCAAACCGGATGAAGGTGTCGTGAAATGCACACTCATCCTTCTTGTAGCCTGTGGTGTTGACGTTCGCCAAATTGTTGGCGGTCGTCGACATCCTCATTTCATTGGATAAAGCGCCGAATACCGCGCTGAATATGCTGTCTCTCATGGGGCGGACCTCCTGTTGTCGACTTGACTATGCAACATGCGGGCCAATGACCGAAACACCACATTTTTACGGTACGGACAGGCAGTATTGTTGACATGTGCGTTCAATATGTATAAATGAACCCGGTTCGAGAGTGGACGAAGCTTGGCTGGGAGAGTACCTACTCCCCGGCTCTGCGTTGCGGGTTACACCCCCGCCGACCGCTCCAAGGCCTGGAAAGGACTATCGTTTTTTTCACGCAGGTGGGCCTAGGTCCGCCTTTTTTATTTTCAGAAACCGGGACCCAAAGCATAATGACGCGCAAGAGATTCGAAGACATCCTGGACGAGCTGGTCCGCCCCGAAGTTGAAGGACTTGGATACACCCTGTGGGGTATTTCCTGTCCCGGCGGAGGCGGCAAGCGTAGAATCCTGATCTACATCGACGGACCGGACGGAGTCACTGTGGACGCCTGCGCCGAGGTAAGCCGTCAGGTGGGACTCGTGCTGGAGATGGAAGACGCCGTCCCCGGCGCATTCACCCTCGAAGTCTCGTCCCCGGGCCTTGAAAGAGAGTTTTTCAGCATCGACCAGATGGCCGCGTACACCGGAAAGACCGTTCGGGTCACCCTGTGGGAACCGCGGCAGGAGCAACGTAAGTTCAGCGGGACACTGGCCGGCATCGATGAGAATGCCTTCGTCCTTGAAACGGAGACAGGAAACGAATCCTTCTCCTGGGGCGAAGTCAAGAAAGCCAGACTGGTGCACGTTTTTTAGCACGGAGCACGCTTTTTGCGGCCGCTCCGCGGCCCGCGACACGGAGGACAAACAATGTCGGAACTCAAGAAAGCCATCGACCAGATCAGCAAGGACCGGGGCATCGACCGCGACCTTCTGGTGGACACCCTCGAAGAGGCGGTGCGCTCTGCCGTACACCGCAAGTACGGCGACACCATGGACATCGAGGTCACCTTCAACGAGGAACTCGGCGAAATCGAGGTCTACCAGTTCAAGGTGGTTGCCGACGAAGTCCATGACGAGGTCAGCGAAATCAACCTCGAAGAGGCGCGGGAGCACGACCCGAACGTCCAGATCGACGATGAAATGGGCTTCAAGCTCGCCATCGAGGATCTCGGACGCATCGCCGCGCAGAGCGCCAAGCAGGTGATCATCCAGCGCATGCGCGACGCAGAGCAGGAAATCATCTTCGAGGAATTCAAGGACCGCAAGGGCGAGATCGTCAGCGGCATCATTCAGCGCCGCGACCGCACCGGCTGGATCATCAACCTTGGCCGCACCGAAGCGCTGCTGGGCAAGGACGAGCAGATCCCCCGCGAACGCTACAAGCGCGGCGACCGGGTGCAGGCATATATCATTGATGTACTCAAGGAATCCCGCGGACCGCAGGTTCTGGTCTCCCGCTCCCACCCCGACTACATGGTGGAACTTTTCAAGCGCGAAGTGCCCGAAGTGGCAGACGGCACCGTCAAGATCATGGGCGTCTCCCGCGATCCGGGCCTGCGCGCCAAGGTGGCCGTCTACTCCCGCGAACGCGACGTGGACCCCGTGGGCGCCTGTGTCGGCATCCGCGGTTCCCGCATCCAGAACGTGGTGCAGGAGCTTCGCGGCGAACGCATCGACATCGTGGTCTGGAGTCCGGACATCGCCCGGTACGCCCAGCACGCGCTCTCCCCTGCCGTCATCTCCCGCATTGCGGTGTATGACGAGGACGAGGCGCTCGAAGTCATCGTTCCGGACGACCAGCTCACCCTGGCCATCGGCCGCAAGGGTCAGAACGTCAAGCTCGCCAGCCGCCTTCTCGGTTGGAAGATAGACATCTTCACCGAAAGCCGTTACGCCGAGCTCAACGCGTCCCGCAAGGGACTGGACCAGATCGCCAGCGTGGCCGAAGTGAACGTGGAAGCGTTTGTCGCGGCCGGTCTGGATACGACCGAGGCGGTGGTCAACGCCACCGACGAGGAACTGCTCGAAGTGGACGGCATCACCGAAGAGCGCATCGCGGAAATCCGCGCGGGCATCAACATGCTCGGCCTCAACGGTTCCGAAGAAGACGGAGACGTTGTCGAAAGCGATGAAGAAGAGTAGCAAACCGACTGATGACGCGTTCCGAGAAGCCGAAGGCCCGGTACGCATGTGCGTCATCTGTCGGAAGAGGGCTCCCAAGGGAGACCTCGCGAGATATGTTTGTCCGAGGGACCTGGCGGCGGACAGCCTTGTTCCCGATCCCGGACGGAATAAACCTGGCCGGGGATTTTATGTCTGCGGCGAGCCCGAGTGCCGCGAAAAATTCGGCAAAGCGGAGAAAGGGCTCATGAAGAAATGCAAGGGGGTTTGTATATGACGGCAACCATGAAGGTTAAGGATTTGGCAGCCGAGCTCGGCCTGTCGAATAAAGAAGTCATGCAGCATCTGCGGGAGATCGGGGTTCAGGCAAAGAGCCACATGACCGCCGTGGATGCAGAAGACGTTGATAAGCTCAGGGCCACGCTCTCCACCGAGGGCGGAGACTCCGAGGTGCTGCGCCGTGAAGTGCAGCCGGGCGTCATCGTGCGCCGCAGGAAGGCTCGCAAGGGCAAGGCCGAAAGTGGTGCCGCCAAGGAAGAGACCAAGGTTGCGGAAGAAGCTCCCGAGGCTCCGGCCGAGGTCGAAGAGGCTCCCGTTGCCGAGGAACCCGCAGAGGCCGCAGCCGAGAAGGAAACGCCCGCTGAGCCCGTTGCCGAGGAAAAGCCCAAGAAGGCTGCCAAGGCTGAGACTCAGAAGGCCCGCATCATAAAGCCGGCCAAGGTCGTGAAGCCCGCCGAGACCGAGAAGGCACCGGTCGAGGAGCAGGCTTCGGAACCGGAATCCAAGGAAGAACCCTCCCCTGCAGTCGAAAAGACCGAAGCAGCCGAAGCCGAATCCCGGGAAGCCGAAACCGGGAAGGCCGCCGAGGAAAAGCCCGCAGACAAGCCTGAAAAGCCTGTCGAGCCCGAGGTCGCAGCCGAAGGCGCCAAGTCCAAAGCCGAGCCTGTTGCCCCCGGGGACAAGGCCGAGGACGGCGAGACTGCCAAGAAGGCCGACAAGCCCAAGGCCGAAGCCAAAGGCAAGGCCGGGGATGACGAAGATAAGAAGACCAAGAAGCCCAAGAAAAAGGGTGAATCCAAGGTCAGAATCATTTCCATGCCCGATCCGGCGGAAGTCGCCAAGCGCGAAGCCGAAAAGGCCGCAGGACTGGAAGACCGTCCCGCACGCGGACGCGGTCCCAGGCCCGGTCCCGGCGGCAGACCCGGACCGAAGCCCGGTGGAAGACCCGGCGGAGCACGTCCTGCCGGGCGTCCCGGCGGAGGCCCCGGTGGCGGTCCCGCTGCTCCGGGAACTCCCCCGCCGCCGCAGCCGGACGGTCGTAGCCGCAAGAAGCGCAAGAAAGACCGCCGCGTCGTGGAATTCAGCAATTTCGAGGACGGCGACAAGGCCAAGAAGGTTCTTGGCGACAATCGCCCCGGCAAGGGCAAACGTCGCAAGAAATCCGATCAGCTTCAGTCGCAGGAGCACAGAGCGCAGCCCAGAAAGGCCGCCAAGCGCAAGATCAGAATTGATGACACCATCCGTCTGGCCGACATGGCTCACCAGATGGGTCACAAGGCGCAGGATCTCATCAAGGTCCTGTTCGGTCTGGGCATCATGGCGACCATCAACCAGGCGCTCGACTTCGATACCGCTACAGTTGTCGCCAACGAATTCGACTACGAAGTGGAGAACGTCTCCTTTGATGAACAGGAATTCCTCGTTCCTTCCGAGGCGGACAAGCCCGAAGACCTTCAGGGCCGTCCCCCGGTAGTGACCATCATGGGTCACGTCGACCACGGTAAGACCTCCCTGCTCGACGCCATCCGCTCCACCAACGTGACGGACGGCGAGGCTGGCGGCATCACGCAGCACATCGGTGCGTACCATGTCACCACCCCGCGCGGCGAAGTGGTCTTCCTCGACACCCCGGGTCACGAAGCGTTTACCACCATGCGTATGCGCGGTGCTCAGGTCACCGACATCGTCGTTCTCGTTGTCGCCGCAGATGACGGCGTCATGGACCAGACCCGCGAAGCCATCGCCCACTCACAGGCGGCTGGCGTTCCCATGGTCGTGGCCGTCAACAAGATCGACAAGGAAGGCGCCAACCCGGATACCGTCAAGCGCGAGCTGGCCGAAATGGGACTGATTCCCGAAGACTGGGGCGGTGAAACCATCTTCGCCCACGTCTCAGCCAAGCAGCGCACAGGCATGGACGAACTGCTCGAACTCATTCTGCTTCAGGCGGAAGTGCTCGAACTCAAGGCCAACCCCGACAAGCCCGCTCGCGGCCACATCGTGGAAGCGAAGCTGGACAAGGGTCGTGGCCCGGTCGGCACCATGCTCATCGCCGAAGGCACCATCAATCAGGGTGACAGCTTCGTTTGCGGGGTGCACCACGGCAAGGTCCGCGCCATGTTCAACGACTCGGCGCAGAAGATCGAAACCGCAGGTCCGGCAATGCCCGTCGAAATTCAGGGCTTTGACGGCGTCCCCGAAGCGGGTGACGAGTTCACCGTGGTCTCCGATGAAAAGGTTGCCCGCCGCATCGCCCAGCAGCGCCTGCAGAAGCAGCGCGAAAAGGAGCTGGCCGGCAAGTCCAAGGTGACGCTGGAAAGCTTCCTCGCATCCCGCCCGGATCAGGAAGCCCAGAACCTGAACCTCATCGTCAAGGCCGACGTGCAGGGTTCTCTGGAGGCCGTCACCGAGGCGCTGACCAAGCTCAGCACCGACGAAATCAAGGTGCAGGTGGTCCACGGCGGCGCAGGCGCCATCACCGAGTCCGACATCCTTCTGGCCAGCGCGTCCGAAGCCATCATCATCGGCTTCAACGTCCGCCCGAACCTGAAGGTCAAGGAGATCGCCGAGCAGGAGAACGTGGAAGTCCGCTTCTACGACATCATCTACAAGCTCGTGAACGAGGTGAAGGATGCCATGAGCGGCATGCTCGCTCCGGATATCGAGGAAGTCTACCTCGGACAGGCCGAAGTGCGCGACACCTTCAGCGTTCCCAAGGTCGGCACCGTTGCCGGTTGTTACATCACCGACGGCAAGGTCACCAGACACGCTCAGATCCGCCTGCTTCGCGGCGGCGTGGTGGTCCATACCGGCGAGCTCTCCTCCCTCAAGCGCTTCAAGGACGACGTCAAGGAAGTGGCCAAGGGGTACGAGTGCGGCATGGGCATCAAGGGCTTCAACGACATCAAGGTCGGCGACGCCATCGAAGCCTTCGAGGAACGGGAAGTGGCCCGTACCATCGACTAGCCGAAGGTCCGAAAACATCATCACGGGCGGTCCGGCAAGACTGGACCGCCCGTGTTTTGGTACTTATATATGATAATCGGCGTACTCAGTCTGGAGTTCCGGCTTGAAGGAAACAATTCCCTCAAGGGCAAGCGAAAGATCGTCAGCAGCCTCAAGACGAGGGCCCGGAACAAGTTCAATGTGTCCATCAGCGAGGTGGACGCACAGGACTCTCACGAACGAATCGTCCTTGCCGTCGTGACGGTGGCCAACCTCACGAACAAGGTCGAATCCAGGCTGGCAAAGGTGCTCGGCATGTTGGAAGATACGGTTCCAGCCGAGCTGGTGAGCGTCGAAACAGAAGTATTCAGCAACACGGATTGATATCATGAAAATTTCCGATTCCAGAAGGGCCAGCCGCATGGGAGACCAGATCCTGCGAGAGCTCTCCTCCATTCTCATGGAAGAAGTGAGCGATCCCCGGCTGGAACGCGTGACCCTCTCCGGCGTGCGCATGAACGCCAACCTGCGTATCGCCGAAGTGCTTTTCACAACCAGTGGCGACGAAGAAAAGATCGAGGCAGCAAGGCAAGGGCTGGAAAAGGCTTCCGGCTACCTGCGCTCGCAGCTCGGCAAAAAGATGCGCATCCAGTTCGTTCCCGAGCTCCGCTTCACCCACGACACCTTTCTTGAGGACATGGTCTATGCCAAGCCCGATGAAGACGATAGCTAACGCCATCCGCAGCGGAACCTCCTTTCTGGTTGCCGCCCACTACAACCCGGACGGCGACGCCATCGGCTCCACCGCTGCGCTCGGCCACGTGCTCACTGCCTTGGGCAAGGAAGTCTCCCTGTACAACCATTCCGGCATGAACTGCCGTTACGACTGGGTGCAGACTCCCTCACCCATCACTTCCGAGCTGCCCGAAAAGATGCCCGAGTGGACGATCATCCTCGACTGCGGCAACGCCGAGCGCATGGGCGACAACCTCCGCGCACGTCTCGACGAAACCAGAGTCATCAATATCGACCACCACCTTGGCAATCCCGAATTCGGCGAACTGAACTGGGTCGATAAAAGGCACCCCGCCGTCGGCACCATGATCGCCGATCTGGCCGAAGAGCTTGACGTAGAATTGTCCGGCTCGCTGGCCGAGGCCGTTTATCTCGCCGTATCAACCGACACCGGCTTTTTTTCCTACGGCAACACGACCCCTGAGTCACTTGAGCTTGCTGCCAAGATGTTGCGCAACGGGCTGGATCTTCAGACCGTGAACATGCACATCAACAAGCAGTGGACGGAAAACCGTCTGCGGTTGTTCAATGAAGTGGTCGGCAGAGTGGAATTGTTTGAAAACGGACAGGTCGCAGTGGCGCCCGTGACTCGCGAGATGTTCGAAAAAACCGGCACCGCTCCCTCGGATACCGAGGAAATCATCAATTTCGTACGCAAACTGAAAAGTGTTCGCGTTGCCGCCCTGCTCCGTGAGGAAGGTGACGAGCAATGGAAGTTCAGCCTACGGGCCTACGGCGATGACAATGTGCAGGAAGTCGCTGCCAGCTTCGGCGGCGGCGGTCACAAGAACGCCGCGGGCGGCATGGCATCCGGCACGCTTGAGGAAGCCCGTGCGACTCTCGTCAAATCCATCGTCGATATGGTAGGACTGTAGCCATGGGCAGAAAGCCGAAACGCAGCAAGGAACAGCTTGACGGCGTGCTCATCCTGCGCAAGCCGTCCGGCCCGACCTCCACGGACTGCCTCAACGCCATCAAACGCAGGTTCCGCCAGTTCAAGATCGGCCACGCCGGTACGCTGGACCCCCTCGCCGAAGGCGTGCTCCCCGTGATGCTCGGCAAGGCCACGAAGACCGCTACGTACCTTACCGGCGAGGACAAGACGTATTCCGGCACTTTACGCCTCGGAATCACTACGGATACCTACGACATTCAGGGCGAGGTGCTGACCGAAAGCCCCGTTCCGGAAGATCCACAGGTGGTTCGTGACGAAATTTATTACTGGAATCAGTTGACAGAGCAGGAAGTTCCGGCCTATTCGGCAGCCAAACACAAGGGAAAGCCCTTGTATGAATTGGCCAGAGCGGGCGAAGAAGTGCCCGTGAAACGAAAGGCCATCACGATCATTGAATCACAACCTTTAGAGGTAACTCTTCCCGATGCGGACTTCAGGGTGAGGTGCTCTGCTGGCACCTACATACGCTCCCTGGTCCACAGCTTGGGGACGCGGCTTGAATGCGGCGCGACGCTGACACGGCTTCTGCGCGAATCGAGCGGTCCCTTCGGGTTGGAACAGGCGCACGACCTTGATGAAGTGCTCGAAGACGAACTGGAACAGTTCACCGAGCGCGTCATTCCAATGGCCGACGCTCTTCCCCACTGGCCCTCCTACCGCCTCTCCGAGGCACTGGCCGGGTTGGTGAAAAACGGTACCAGACTCCCCGTCAACGCTGACGGCGATCTGTCCGGAAAGGAAGGCGACCGCGCCCTGTTTCTCACCCCCGAAGGCGACGCACTCGCACTCGTGGAAGCCGCTGAAAGCAACGGAAAGCTCCTTTGGGGCATTCTGCGCGGGCTCTGGTAGCACGCACACGCCATTTCGCGCGGGAAGAATCGTATAACACCCACTAAAACGGAGGATATCGCTGTGGTCATGGACGCACAGGCCAAACAGGCCGTTATTGACGAGTACAAGACTCACGAAGGCGACACCGGGTCTCCCGAAGTCCAGGTCGCGCTGCTTACCGAGCGCATCAAGTACCTGACCGATCACTTCAAGACCCACAAGAAGGACTACCATTCCCGCACCGGCCTGCTGAAGCTGGTCGGCCAGCGCCGGAAACTGCTCAACTACCTCATGAAGAAGGACATTGAGCGCTATCGTAGCCTGATCGCCCGTCTGGGTCTGCGCAAGTAGCCGACAACGCGACGCCGGGGGGAGCCGCAAGGCTTCCCCCTTTGTCGTTTTCCTCCGGGATAGACAGGCAGCCTCGCGGTACGGCGAAAATTTCGCCGGACACTCCGGAAGTAGCTTAGTTGGCTCGGGAAGGCGCGGGTGGAGACCATCCACACGCCCCTTCCCAAGCCGGCTAACCATCCGGTGGGCCACCGCGGGGCATGAAGAAACACCAAATCATTGGAGAGTACATGCTCAAACCGTTTGACAAGATTAGTCTGACCCGCAAAGTCGGCGATATCGAGATCACCATGGAAACCGGCCGTATGGCGAATCAGGCCGGCGGCGCCGTCTGGATTCAATCCGGCGGAACCGTGGTGCTCGTCACCGCCACCAATCAGCCCCTGGAATACGATCGCGGATTCTTTCCGCTGACCTGCAACTACCAGGAAATGCTGTACGCGGCAGGTAAAGTACCGGGCAACTACTTCCGCCGTGAAGTGGGCCGCCCGTCCGAGCGCGAGACCCTCATCTCCCGCCTCATCGACCGCCCCATCCGTCCGCTCTTCGCCAAGGGCTTCAAGGACGAGGTGCAGGTCATTGCCACGGTTCTTTCCGCGGACCAGCACGTCAACCCCGACGTCCTGGCCCTCACCGGCGCCTCCGCCGCACTGACCCTTTCCGAAATGCCCTTCGAAGGCCCCATCGCCGGTACCCGCGTGGCACTGGTCAACGGCAAGTTCGAACTCTTCCCGACCTACAAGGGTTGCGACGAGGAAAGCTCCCTGAACCTGCTGCTGGCCGGCTCCCGCGACGCCGTGGTCATGGTTGAGGGCGGCGGTGACTTCCTGAGCGAAGACACCCTTGCCGACGCCATCGAAACCGGTCATCGCGAGATTCAGCCCCTGATCGACATGCAGGAAGAGCTGGCGGAAAAGGCTGGCAAGAAAAAAATTCAGGTCACGGCTCCCGAGCGCGATGCCGAAGTGGAAACGCTTCTTAACGACGCCCTCACCGATGAGCTGACCGAGGCTCTTTCCGTGGCTGAAAAAATGCCGCGCAAGGAAGCCAAAAGCGCCGTCAAGAAGAAGGCCGTGGAACTCGTTACCGAAAAGTTCCCGGAAGACGAAGCCAAGCTCAAGCAGGTTGGCGACGTCCTCGGCGACATGGAAAAGAAGATCGTGCGCAAGCGCATCGTCGAAAAGGGCGAGCGCATCGACGGCCGCGACACCACCACGGTTCGCGACCTGTCCATCGACGTGGGCCTGCTGCCCATGACACACGGTTCCTCCCTGTTCCGCCGCGGCGAGACCAGCGCTCTGGCAGTCGCCACGCTGGGCTCCACCCGTGACGAACAGCGCATGGAAACGCTCATTGGCGATCACACCAAGCGCTTCATGCTGCACTACAACTTCCCCCCCTACTGCGTGGGTGAAGCCCGTATGCTGCGTGGACCGAGCCGCCGCGAGATCGGCCACGGCGCCCTTGCCGAACGCGCTCTCACTCCGGTTCTGCCTTCTCAGGAAGACTTCCCGTATACGCTGCGCGTTGTCTCCGAGATCATGGAATCCAACGGCTCTTCCTCCATGGCTTCCGTCTGCGGTGCCACCATGGCGCTGATGGACGCAGGCGTGCCCATCTCCGCACCGGTTGCGGGCATCGCCATGGGCCTTTGCAAGGAAGGCGAAGACTACTATATCCTCACCGACATCCTCGGTGACGAAGACGCACTGGGCGACATGGACTTCAAGGTGGCCGGTACGCGCGAAGGCGTCACCGCCATCCAGATGGACATCAAGATCAGCGGCATCCCCTCCGACGTTCTGCGCCGCGCGCTGAACCAGGCCAAGGAAGCTCGCGAGCACATCCTGGGCCACATGGAAGAAACGCTGGCCGCACCGCGCGAAAAGCTGTCCGAACTGGCTCCCCAGATGTGCGAAGTCTTCGTTGACCCTGACAAGATCCGTTCGGTCATCGGCCCCGGCGGCAAGAACATCAAGGCCATCACCTCTGAAACCGGCGCCGACGTGGACATCGATGACTCCGGAAAGGTCATGATCTTTGCCCCGGACATGGCTTCCATGGAAGAAGCCAAGGCACGCGTGCAGTACTACGACCAGAAGCCCGAGATCGGAAAGAACTACCTCGGCATTGTGCGCAAGATCCTTGAGATCGGCGCACTCATCGAGGTTCTCCCCGGTTGCGAAGGTCTCCTGCACATCTCCCAGATGGACTTCGAGCGCGTGGAAAAGGTCGAAGACCTGCTCCAGCTCGGCCAGGAAGTCTGGGTCAAGTGCGTGGATCTGGAGCCCGGCGGACGGATCCGTCTGTCCCGCAAGGCATGGCTGATGGAAGAAGCCGGTCAGGAAGTCAACCTTGAAGACTTCAAGCGCCCCGGCGGCGGTGGCGGCGGACGCAAGAACGACCGTCGCGGCGGCGGTGGCGGCGGACGCGGCGGTGATCGTCGCGGTCCCCGGCGCTAAGTCCACTATCCACTGAAAGACGAAAGGCGGCTCCACGGAGCCGCCTTTTTTCATATTTCCAATTGTGTTTGCCAATCGTCATGGAACCAACCGGAAAGGTTATACTGGACGGATTGACCGGCACAGGAGTAAGCTTTCCATATGAATCAGGACATCATCATTTACGGCAAGCGCACCTGCCCGCATACACACAAGGCGTTGAGCGCGCATCGCGAGGCGATCTTTCACGATATCCAACTCAATCCCGAAAAGCTGGACGAGATGCTCTCCCTCAACGGCGGAGTCAAACGCATTCCTACCATTGTTCAGGATGGCGAAGTGAGCATCGGCTACAACCGAGGCTCCTGACACGCATAAGCGGTCCGACGGGGCGCCGGAGTATCATCCAAAAGACAATGAAAAAGCCGCCCGCTCATATGAGCGGGCGGCTTTTTCATACGCTTTCGACAGCCTTATAGGGGATCAGTCGTTACGGAACTCTCCGGACTTCCCCCCGGACTTGTATATCAGCCGACAGTCGGTAATCTCGATATCCTTCTGTACGGCCTTGCACATGTCGTAAATGGTGGCGGCGGCAATCTGAGCCGCAACCAGCGCTTCCATCTCCACACCGGTCTTGCCTGTCGTACGCACCTCGGCTTCGATGCCCACCGCATGGCCGGCTTCATCCACCTCGAAGCGAACGTCTGCATAGCTCACCGGCAGGGGGTGGCACATGGGAATGAGCGCATGGGTCTGCTTGGCGGCCATGATTCCGGCGATTTTTGCAGTGGTGAGCACGTCACCCTTGGGCAGCGCGTCACGCACCAAAAGGTCGAAGGTGTTCGAATTAAGCAGCACCCGGCACCGGACAATTGCGGTACGCTTGGTGTTGTCCTTGGCCGAAACATCGACCATGCGGGCATTGCCGTCGGCATCCATGTGGGAGAAGCGGTCGCTCATGCTATTCGCCCATTACGCGGTCTTTGGCTTTCTGGAAAAAGGCCTTGGCCTTGGTCATGGGCTTGCTGTCCTCGATCTCCTGAAACTCGCGCAGAATCTCTTCCTGACGCTTGTTGAGCTTGGTAGGAGTAAGAACGCGCACCTGAACCAGCAGGTCACCCTTATGGGGGCTGCCCAGATGCGGCAGGCCGAGTCCTCGCAGACGGAAGACCTCACCGGCCTGCGTTCCCTTGGGGATGTCCAGATTCACCGGGTCATGGAGAGTCGGCACTTCGATGCGATCACCGAGTGCGGCCTGAACAAAGGAGATGTCCTGCTGAAGGATCAGGCTGGTACCCTGACGCTCGAAGACTTCGTCCTCTTCCACGTGGATGACCACATACAGGTCGCCCGGGGGCCCGCCATTGACACCGGCCTCGCCTTCGCCGCGAAGACGCAGGCGGGAGTTGTTGTCCACGCCGGCGGGGATGCGGACGCTCAGGTCCTTTTCCTCGATGACCGTGCTGCGGCCATGACAGTTGTGGCAGGGGTTCTGAATGATGGTGCCGCGTCCCTGACAGTTGGGGCAGCCCACGGAAATGCGGAAGAAACCCTGAGACTGCTGAATGTGCCCCGTGCCCTGACACTGCGGGCAGGTTTCGGGGGTGGTGCCCTTTTCGGCGCCGGTGCCATCACATTCGGGGCATTCGACTTCAACGGGCAGGGTAATGCTGACCTCGGTTCCCTTGGCCGCCTCGCGGAAGGAAATGTCCAGGTTATACCTGAGGTCGGACCCTGCTCTGGGGCGGTTGGCTCCGCCGCGTCCCGCGGAACTGAAGCCGAAGAACTCGCCGAAGATGTCGCTGAAGGTGCCGAAGATGTCTTCCGTATTGTCAAAGCCGTGGAAGCCGTTTCCGTTCATGCCTTCATGGCCGAAACGGTCGTAACGCTGGCGCTTTTCGCTGTCGCGCAGCACTTCGTAAGCTTCGGCGGCTTCCTTGAACTTGTCTTCGGCCTCGGGATCGTCGGGATTGCGGTCGGGGTGGTACTGGAAAGCAAGTTTGCGGTAAGCGGACTTGATTTCACTGTCGGAGCAATCCCTCGAAAGACCGAGCACCTCGTAATAACAACGTTTTGACATGCCTTACGCTTCGTTTTCCATTTCTTCTTCGATATCCAGCTCGATATCCTCAAGCGTACGCTCGGGGACAACCTTTCCTGCCGCCACTTCGCGCAGTGCGGTGACGTTTTCCTTGTTCTTGGATTCGATGAGCGGGTCGTACCCTTCACGGTACTGCTTGACGCGCTTGATGGCCATCTGGGTGATCAGGAAACGGTTACTCACCTGGGCCAGGCAGTCTTCAACGGTGATTCTAGCCATGTTTCATCTCCTCGATATTATGCGTCCGGGGACGATTCGTCCGTTCCAAGCACGGGGAAGAGGCCACGAAGGTCTTCCACGATCTGGCTTGAGACCGGATAATACAGTCCCCCGCCGTTTCTCAGCCATATCTGCCCCTCTGGCAGGCTCGGGTCACGATAAAAGGACATGGCCGCGAGGACCTCTCCATTTTCGTCGCGCAGGATGCAGGTCATGCTTTCCCGCACCGCACCGGAAACCCGTTCGAGCGGCATGGCTTCGAACTTCATTTCATTAAGTCGCCACAAGGACATGTCAATGCCCATGATCTCATTTCCGCCGCCGAGTTCCTTCCAGCCCTTTTCGGTGCGTTCGGCTTCACGAACAACGCCGTCAAACGTGACCGCGATGCTGTGAATGTCGCCTATGGCGATATCCACCACCCTGCGTCCCTGCATGTCAAACGGGGTACGCACGAGCTGCGAGACCACCAGACGATTTACGGCGAACGGCACCGGCTGCCACGAGGAAACCCCGACAAATGGTGCGTCCCCGGTTCCACGGAACAGGCTGAGGCTTTCCTCACCGCCATCCGTGCGCGTCACCTTGACGCTCAGGTACGGCTGCCTGTCGGGCATGGTTTCATCCGGCAGCAGGCGCTCCGCTTCCATCTCGGAAAGGGAGTCCACGTAAAGACGGACTTCCGTATCGGAGGCGGTCCGACCGGTCAGGTATCCCGGCAGGTCGAACGTGAAATTTTCTTTCTTCTGCGATATTTTCCAGCCAGCGCCGTAACGCATAACAAGCTGAAGCGTCGCAAGGTCGTCTACGCCGACCCTCGGCAGCAGGCGGCTGTCCTCGAAATGCGCGGCGGGACGGGAAAGCAGCCTGAGGCCGCGCGCGTCCATTTCGTAAACATCACCGTCGCGAACGGATATCCAGACATATACCCGGTTGGACGAAGGAACTTCGCCGCCGAAACGCAACTGCACCCGCCCGCCGTCACCGAGAACCAGCGTCAGCTTGGCAGCAGGCTCTTCCAGTCCGTAGCGTGGGCCCTCGGAATTGACAAACGAGTCGTCTTCCATGGAGGGCCGGGTGTTGTTGAGAAAATCAAGCAGCGTTTCCACACGAGCCGAATCGGCGCGGGTGCGGGTGCCGCCATGCACCACATTCCAACCCTGCTTCCCGCGCTCCAGCCGGAACGCTCCTTCCGGACCGTCCACGACCATGGCCTCGACGTTGGCAGGGTCCACGGAAAGCCACTGACTGAAGCCGCCGTCGTCACCAATGTACGACAACAGACGATAGCCCCCCGCGACCGTCAGGATCGAGGCGGCCACAATGAGCACGGCTAATGTCAGACCGATCCTTTTCAAAGGAGTCGCTCCTTGGATTCGTCGTAGGGGCTTTCGGCAAAAAAAAGAGCCCCTCGGGTCCGGGGCTGCAACGCCAGAGTCCCGTTGCTTTCGGGAACCTCGTTCATTAGCTCCGGCATGCTTGCAAGTCAAGGGCAAATCGTCTACCACGCCCTTTCCGCAACCCGACTACGGAGGTAGATAACACAATGGGCTCCTGGGGAAAACTTTCTTATGCGCAGAATCAGTGCGTAAAGGCCACGGGCAAGCTGATGCAGAAGCTCGACATGGTCCACCCCGGCGCAAAGGTCGGCATCGCCGCCTCGGGCGGCGTGGACAGCTGGCTGCTGCTCAAGGTCTTGACCATACGTAAGGCCATCATGCCGTTCGACATCGAGCTTATGGTGCTCCACATCAATCCCGGTTTCGAGCCCGAGAGCCACGCGCCGCTAGTTCAGTGGTGCCGTGAAAACGGAATCGCATCGCACATGGAACTGACGGATTACGGGCCGCACGCCCACTCCGAGGCCAACCGGAAGAACTCGCCGTGTTTTCTGTGCAGCTGGTTGCGCAGAAAGCGCCTCTTTGAGCTTTGTGCCCAGTACGGGCTAACGCATCTGGCACTTGGACACAATGCCGACGACAACGTCGCCACATTTTTCATGAACATCTTCCACAACGGCCGCGCCGAAGGGATGTCTGCATGCGAAGACTTCTTCGGGGGCGAACTCAAGCTGATCCGCCCCACCATGCTGCTGGATAAAAAGACGGTCATCAAGGCGGCCCGCCAATGGGAGCTTCCGGTTTGGGAAAACGTATGCCCCTCGAACGGCTCCACAAAACGCGACGAGGTCATGAACTGGCTCGATGAAAAATGGAAGGGCGACCGCAGAATCAGAAGCAACGTCTTCAATGCAGTGACCCGTTCGGGCATTGATTTGAAGTAGGCCGAAACACCACCAAAAGCCGCTGTTTCCGGGCAATCCGCCTTGACATTGAAGGTCCGCTGGACTACTTGATGGTAACGGCTTTTCATGCCTGACAAGCAAAAACTGCAAAAGGCACGCACAACTTCATGCTGTTCAAAAAATATCACATAGTCATATTCAAAGACAAACAGGGCACCTGCCGCAAAATGGGTATCCGCGGTGGAATTTTCCTGCTGTTCTTCCTGCTGTTCGCGGGAATGGCTGCCGGAAACGTGTACCTGTGGAAGCACTACGCAAAAAGCATCAAGGTCGAAAAAGACCTCAATCTTGCCGAAAAGACCATCCACGAACAGAAAACCCAGCTTCTGAGTCTCGCGCAAAAGCTCGGCGGCCTGCAAAAGAGCCTTCGACGCATCAATGATTTCGATTCCAAGCTTCGCGTCATGATCGACCTGGACCAGGAAAGCGCACAGGCATCCTCCCCCAAGGGCGGCACGCAAAGCGAAACCTTTTCCAACGGCTACCTTCCGCTTTACCGTCAGGAACTGCTCGCCCGGAAGATGCATCGTTTCCTGAAGCAGTTGAATGTCGAAGCCCGCCTTGAAGAAGTCAAGCAGCAGGAAATTCTTGCCAAGCTGCGCCAGAAGCAGGACATCCTTGAAGCCACGCCTTCCATCTGGCCGACCACGGGCTGGGTCACCTCCCCGTTCGGCTGGCGCACCTCGCCTTTCACCGGCAAGCGTGAGCACCATCCCGGTCTCGACATTTCCGCCCCTTCCGGCACACCGATCTATGCCCCGGCAAAGGGCAAGGTGACGCTGGCCGGAAACAGGCACGACGGTTACGGCATTCAGGTGAAACTGTACCATGGCGGCAACATCACCACCCGGTACGCCCACATGAAGAAAACCGCAGTAAAGCACGGCCAGACCGTGACCCGCGGCGAACTCATCGGCTACGTCGGCAACACCGGGCGCAGTACCGGCCCTCACGTCCACTATGAGGTCCACAAAGCTCAGGTCGCCGTCAATCCCATGAAGTACATCCTCAACTAGCCTTAGACAGATCGCAGTCCAGCCCCTCCTGCACACCGTTGCCGGAGGGGCTTTTTTCTGGCCGTCAAATGCGGTTCTCGTTTTCCGGACCTGTGAGCACCATCCTTTCAGTCACAGGAAATCAAACCCGATTCAGCGGTCAACCGGCGGAAACGCTTTCGCGATATGGACTTGCGCCGCGTCAGTCTGTACACATAGGCGCAGGTAGAATGGTTCAACTTTTGCTTGGGAAACGGAATGGACATTTTCCACTTCAGCGCAGACGACATGCTCAGTGTGATCCTCACATTCATGAGGATCAGCATTGTCATGTTCCTGCTCCCATTCTTTGACAGCAAGTCCATTCCCACCATGGTCAAGGCGGCGTTCATGCTGGTGCTGACCATGGCTGTATGGCCGAAGCTCTCCTTCCCCGGTTCACTGATGCCAGCAAGTCCCTGGAATCTTGCCGTGATGGCTATCGGCGAGGTGCTGCTCGGCCTCATCCTCGGTCTGGCGGTTCGCTTTCTCATTGCCGCCGTGCAGACAGGTGGTCACATCATCGGCTTCCAGATGGGCTTTGCCATGGTCAACGTCATGGACCCCATCACCGGCGTCAACCAGGCCATCACCGCGCATTTCCTCTACATGTGCACCATGCTCACCTTTCTGACGCTCAACGGGCACCTGTATCTGCTCAAGGCACTTGGTGACAGCTTTCAGTACATTCCGCCCGGCGGCATCGTTCTGACGCCGAACATGGCTCAGTCTGTGCTCGATTTCTCATCCATCATCTTCACCCTCGCCATCAAGATCGCCGCACCGGTCATGGCGGCGGTACTCATGGTGGACCTTGCCATGGCCATCATCTCCCGCGCAGCCCCGCAAATGCACATTCTCGTGGTCGGTCTGCCCGTGAAGATCGCCGTCGGCTTCCTCTTCCTCGTCTTTGTCTTCGGCATACTCGGCCGTTACGTGGCCGACTTCATCGTCAAAATGGACGGGCTTTACGGCAACATTCTGCGAATGGGCGCAGGCTGATACAATGAAGGATCCGAGCAGAACAGAAAAAGCCACCCCGAAACAGCGCGACAAGCAACGCAAGAAAGGCAACGTTGGCAAGGGGCAGGAGCTCACCAAGACACTGGTGCTGGTCGCCGGTGTCTTCGTGGTACGGGCCCTTTTCGAGTACATATATCTCGGCATGTCCGAAATCTATGTGCACACCTTCACCAAACTTTTCTTCATTGAGGATCTTGACGAGATCAAGGCATACGAACTCTTTAAGTGGGGCGGAATGTCCATCGGCAAGATGGTGATGCCCATCATGATCCTCATGGTGGTGGTGGCCATCATCTCGGAGCGCGTTCAGGTGGGCTCGCTCTGGACACTGGACCCCCTCAAGCCGAAATTCTCCAAGGTATTCAACATATTTCAGGGTCTCAAAAGGGTAATGATGAGCCCTGAGGCCTTCGTCAGACTGGGGCGCAGCCTGCTGCAGGCCGTGGCAGTCGGCGTTGCGCCGTACATTGTCATGAAGCAGGAAGTGGATAATATAACTCCCCTTTTCTACATGACGCCCGAGGGCATCGCCACCTACATCCTCGGGGTGGCCTTCAAGATGCTCAAATACGCGCTTGTGCCCATGATCATCATTGCGGCGCTCGACCTTTGGTACAACCTCTGGAACTATGAGGAGACCATCAAAATGACCAAGGACGAGGTCAAGGACGAGCGCAAGCAGGCTGAAGGTGACCCGGAAATCAAGCGCCAGCAGCACATGAAAATGATGGAGTTCATGGCGCAACGGCTTCAGGCGGAAGTCCCCAAAGCCGACGTGGTCGTCACCAACCCGACCCACTTCGCGGTGGCCTTGAGCTATAATGTCATGGAGGCTCCCGCGCCCATCGTATTGGCAAAGGGCGTGGACAGGATAGCCGAATACATCAAGGAAATCGCACGCGAACACGACATTCCCATCCGGGAAAACAAACCCTTGGCACAGGCCTTGTATAAGCAGGTTGAAATCGGCGAAACAATTCCCGAGGATCTTTTTCAAGCGGTGGCATCCATTCTGGCTCAGCTGGACAAATTCCGCACCCCGCGCTGATCCCCGGACGTTTCGAGCAAAACGAAAGCAGTTCAACCGAGCATAGACGAGGGGTGTCAAAAAGATGGCCGAAAAAGCATCCACAGGTGTTTTCAACCTGAACTACCAGAATCTGGCGAAACAGGGAGACCTTTTGCTGGCGGGCGGCGTCATCATCATCCTGTTCGTGATGCTCGTCCCCCTGCCCACGCCGTTCATCGACTTCATGCTCACCGTGAGCATCTCCCTTGGCCTGACCGTGCTCGTCACCGCCATGTTCATGACCTCGCCGCTGGAATTCACCATTTTCCCCTCCCTGCTGCTGGTCACCACCATGCTCCGGCTGGCGCTGAACGTGGCAACCACCCGAACCATTCTCCTGCACGGCGACGAAGGCACCTCGGCAGCAGGCTCGGTCATTCAGAGTTTCGGGGAATTCGTCGTCGGCGGTAACTACGTCATCGGTATCGTCATCTTCATGATCCTGTTCATCCTGAACAAGGTCGTCATCGTCACCGGTACCACGCGTATCGCGGAAGTCGCCGCCCGATTCACTCTCGACTCCATGCCCGGTAAGCAGATGGCCATCGAGGCCGACCTCAACGCCGGACTCATCGACGAAAAGGAAGCCATCAAGCAACGTGAGGACTGCCGCCGCGAGGCCGACTTCTACGGCGCCATGGACGGTGCGGGAAAGTTCGTTTCCGGTGACGTCACCGCAGGCATCATCATTACCGCCGTCAACATCGTGGGCGGCTTCTTCATCGGCGTTTTCCAGCAGGACATGGAATGGGTGGACGCCGCCCAGACCTACACCCTGCTGACCATCGGTGACGGTCTGGTCTCCACCATCCCGTCCCTGATCATCTCCACCTCGGCCGGTATCATCGTTTCCCGCGCCGCTGCCGAAGCCAAGATGGGCGAGGAATTCCTCGGCCAGCTCACCTTCCACCACCGCGCGCTGCGCCTCGTGGCCGGTATCCTCTGCGTGTTCGGCATCGTTCCCGGCATGCCCACCATCCCGTTTCTGTTCATGGCGATCATCGTCTTCGGCATCTCCGAGCTTTCCCGCCGCCAGCAGGAAGCCATGGGGCTGGAAACCGGTTCGGGAAGTTCCGAGGGCGGCAAAGAGGATGTTCCCACTCTCGACTCTCCGGAAGAGGTGCAGGAGCTCCTGCCACTGGACGAACTGGAGCTGGAAGTGGGTTACGGCCTGATTCCGCTCGTGGACGAAGACCAGAACGGCAACCTGCTCTCGCGCATCCGTTCCATCCGCCGACAGTTCGCGCTGGACATGGGCGTGGTCATCCCCTCGCTGCACCTGCGGGACAACCTGCAACTCAAGCCTGGCGAATACCGCGTGCTGATCAAGGGCAACCCGGTTGCCACGGCGGAGCTGCTCATCGACCACTACCTCGCCATGGATCCGGGCGATGCCAAGCATCGCATCGAGGGTGTCGAGACCGTGGAACCCGCCTTCAACCTTCCCGCCGTCTGGGTGCCGGAAGCGCAGAAAGAAGAGGCCATGCTCGCGGGCTATACCGTTGTGGACCCGGCTACCGTCATCGCCACACACCTCACCGAAGTCTTTCGCCGCAATCTCGGCGAATTCCTCGGCAGGCAGGAAGTTCAGGATCTGCTGGACAACCTCTCCAAGCGTGCACCCAAGGCCGTCGAAACACTGGTGCCGGGCGTGCTGCCCCTCGGCGTGGTCCAGAAGGTGCTCCAGCAGCTGGTGGGCGAAAACGTCTCCATACGCGACCTGCTGACCATCGTGGAAACGCTTGGCGACTACGGACCTGCCACACAGGACCCCCAGCAGCTGACCGAGTATGTACGCTCCAAGTTCGGCCGCACCATCGTGAAGCCCTACCTTGGTCAGAACAACAACCTGCCCATAATGACCATGAGTCCGGATCTGGAGCAGACGCTTACCGAAGCGATCCGGCCCGTGGAACAGGGTGGCTATCTCGCGCTGGAGCCTCAGGTGGCCCAGCACATGATACAGAAGATCAACGCGACTCTGGAAGGAACGTTCATCAGCGACGGGCAGCCCGTGCTGCTGACCACGCCGCAGATCAGGCCGCATCTGGCCACTCTGCTGACGCGATTCATCCCGACGCTCCCCGTCATTTCGCAGGCTGAGATCCCCGCGGACATCCAGCTTGAAGCCGTAGCAACCGTAGACCTGAGCTAGCGAGCAGCCATGAAGATGAAGACATTCCGGGCGGCCAGCACTGCTGACGCCTTCGCACAAGTCAAATCCGAACTGGGGGAGGACGCCGTGATCCTTTCCAACCGCACCGTCGAAGAGGACGGCCGCAAATGCTGCGAAGTGGTGGCGGCCGTGGAACCCGAACCTGCGGCTAAGCCGGTTGCGTCGCCCTCCCCGGCAGCGGGGATGCCCTCCAGCCGTGACGATTTTCTCGACACCGCCATGGGCCAGAGCGTTGGCTGGCAAAAGGAATGGGGCGAAATCAAGAGCCAGATCATGGCGCTGGTCAAACCGCAGATGCGCCTCGAAGCCCTTGCTCCCCGCCAGCGCCTCGCCATCGAGTATCTTGAGCGGGAAGGCGTGGACGAGGAAGTGCTGCTCAAGGTCTTTTGCGACCTGCGCGATGCACCGGATGCGTCCATTCTCCCGGTACTGGACCGGCTGGCCTACGCAAGAGGCTTCGGCAACGGCAACTGGCAGCACAGGATGCATGCCTTTGTGGGCCCGCACGGCGCAGGCAAGACGTCCGCCCTCATCCGCCTGGCGCTCAAGGAGAAGAAAAAATGTCCTGACGCGCGCATCTGCCTCGTTTCGGCAGACAACGGGCGCGGCAAGGGCCGCATGGTGCTCAAGCACTACGCAGATCTTTCCGGCCTCGCCTTTCGCGAAATGACCTCGCGCGAAGACTGCCAGGACGTGCTGGCCGAGGCACGCAGCTTTGACATGATGCTCATCGACCTGCCCGGTCTTTCCGGCAAGGCCGACCTCAACGACTGGATGAACGTCATGGGGCTTGCCGAGCATGATGAGCTTGCGGTTCACCTCGTGCTGAACCCGTATTACGCTCCGGCGCAGTACGACTCGTTCATCAAAAAATATGAATGTTCAAAGCTTGCAAGCGTTATCTGGACGAAACTCGACGAAGCCTGTACATTCGGTGCCATATTGAACGTGGCCCATAAAACCGGCAAGCCGGTCTCCGCGTTCTCATTCGGCAGCGGGCTGAAAAACAGCATCGCCCCGGCGAAGAGAGACAGCCTCTGGCGTCTCGTATTCAAGCGTCAATTTCCCGGCGGCGTGGAAAATCAGTAAAGGAGAGCCCTTCCGATGAATTCCAACTTCCCCATGGTCCTTTCGGTCACCTCCGGCAAGGGCGGCGTGGGAAAAACGAATATTTCCACCAACCTTGCCTATACGCTCGCCAAGAGCGGCAAGAAGGTCCTGCTGCTTGACGCCGACCTCGGGCTCGCCAACGTGGACGTGATTCTCGGACTCGCTCCGGAATACAACCTGTTCCACCTGTTCCATGAGAACACGAGCCTGGACAAGATCCTGTTGGAAACGCCTTACGGCTTCCGGATTCTTCCGGCCTCGTCGGGAGTGAGCGACATGGTCAGCCTCAGCCGCGGGCAAAAGCTCGACCTGCTGGACGCCATGGACACACTGGACGAGGACCTTGATTACCTTGTCGTGGACACCGGTGCCGGAATCAACGACAACGTGCTGTATTTCAACCTCGCCGTGCAGGAACGCCTGCTCGTGCTCACCCCGGAACCCACGTCCCTGACGGACGCATACGCGCTGATCAAGGTGCTGAAGCTGCATCACGGCGTGGAACGCTTCAGGGTTCTGGTGAACATGGTCAAGGACCAGCGGGCAGCCAAGGAAACATACATCAAGCTGCTCAATGCCTGCGACCATTTCCTGGACGGCATTTCGCTGGACCTCGTAGGCTTCGTGCCGCACGATCCCAATGTACGCAAGGGGGTACTCGAACAGGTACCCTTCTGTCATGGACACCCGAGAAGCCCCGCCGCGCAGGCCATTGTTCAGGCTGCGGAGAAGGTGGGCAAATGGAAGGCCGAACCGAATACCGATGGCAATATCAAGTTCTTCTGGAAAAAGCTCCTCTTCCAGGAGCAATCCGTGGCGTGATCTCGAATCCGGGGCCCGTACGTGGGATGAGTTCACCGAAGGTGAGCGCGAATCCCTCGTAAGGCACTTCGCCCCCAAGATTCGCATTCTCGCTCTCAGGATGAAGGCCAAGCTGCCGCAAAGCGTTGAGCTCAACGAGCTCATCAGCGCCGGCAGCCTGGGATTGCTTGACGCCCTCGGAAAGTTCAATCCGGAACTCGGAATCAAGTTCGACACGTACTCCGAAAACCGAATCAAGGGCGCCATGCTCGATGAGCTGCGCCGTATGGACTGGTTTTCCCGCGGGCTGCGCCAGAAGGTCAAAGTGCTCGAAGAGGCCATGCGCCAGATCGAACACGAAACCGGCCTGCCCGCCACCAGCGACCAGCTGGCGGACCATACCGGACTCAGCGAAAAGGAGGTGCATTACGGACTTGAAGCTCTGCAGAATCAGATGTGCGTCAGCCTCGACGCCTTCAACGAGCACATGGTCAGCCGCACCGCCAATTCGGAGGACGAACCATATCAGTCCGCGGCTTTTCAGGAATTAGTTGACAAAGTTGCCAATCTCATTGAGGAATTGACCCCGAGAGAAAAATTGGTCATATCTTTGTATTATGGCGAGGAGTTGAACATGAAGGAAACCGCCGAGGTAATGGAAATTACCGAGGGCCGTGTCTCCCAGCTCCACTCACAGGCCCTGAAAAAACTCAGGGAACACTTCAGAAACCGCTTCGAAACCGACTGAAAACAAAGGAGAATATAATGCCCGCTGATACCAGTATGCGCATCCTTGTCGTGGACGACTTCTCCACCATGAGAAAGATCATCAAGAACATCCTGCGTCAGCTCGGGTTCACCAACATAGTGGAAGCCGACGACGGCACCACTGCGTGGGATGTTCTCAACAAAGACAATATCGACTTCATCGTTTCCGACTGGAACATGCCCAACATGTCCGGAATCGAACTGCTCCGCAAGGTTCGCGGCAGCGAAGAGTATGCCGACCTGCCCTTCCTGATGGTCACTGCAGAAGCACAGCAGGAGAACATCATCGAAGCCGTGCAGGCCAAGGTGTCCAACTACATCGTCAAGCCGTTCACTCCGGAGACCATGAGCCAGAAGATCGAAAAGATTTTCCAGAACTAGCTCTGTTGATGGAACCGAACTATGCTGCTGTTGGTTGTTCCGGACGAGCCCGAAGAGCTTACTGAAAACGGAGACGGTGATTCCGGCTCGTCCCAACAACTCAAGGCGCAGCTAGACGACAGCGAAGCCAGCAAGGCTTCGCAGAAGGTTGACCTTGACCTCGACGACGCTCCCTTTCTGGAGGACGAAGACGAGGACGAGGAAGATATTGAAGATTTCGAGGAGGCCCCCCTCGAAGAAGAGAAAGAAGAGAAACCCAAGCGGCAACTGCCCGCCTTTCTCCGTAACAAGCTCTTTTACATGGGGCTTTTGATACTCGCCCTGCTCATCATTATAGCTGTGCTCCTTTTCTCGCGCAGTCCTGCTCCCCCGGAACAGCCGGAAACAGAAACCAAGGCGGAAGAACCCGCCGAACCGCAACCGCAAACGCCCACTCCGGAACCTGAAGTACAGGAACCCGAGGATATCCTGCTGCGTCTCGATCCCTTCCTCGTGGAGCAACTGGACGAAGACGGCAACATCCGGTTCCTCGAAATACGCATTGTCCTGACAACGCAGGATCAGCAAATGGCCCTGCAATTCAATCAGGAAACGTTTACGGTCAGAAACGCGCTCTACTACTATCTCAAGAATAAGGATCTCACGTTCCTGACCGAAGAGAAATACGGCGACAAGCTCAAAGAGGAGCTTCTGGCCGTAATCAACCAGTACATAGGAGTCGGGCGTTTCGACACCATCCTTTTTGAACAATACCTTGTGAGGTGAGGCATGAGTACCTCTCCCATCGAGCTGCCGCTTCTCATAGCCCAGCTCCCGCATGTCCAGAAGCTTGCCAACGCAGAGCAGGTGAAGCCCGAGGTGCAACGCAGCCTCTTCGCCCCGCTCATCGCCAAGCACGTGCGTGAAGACGACAACACCAAGGTCGGCAAGGTGGACAAAAAGGACGAGGCACAGGCCGTGGACCGCGACGGCAGCCACGGCGGCGGTGGGCAAAGCGGCAGAAAGCGCTCGGAAAAAGACCACGACGAAGAGACCAACGCTTCCGATCCGTCCCCGTGGTCAGGCAACATCGTGGACATGAAGGTCTGAGCGCATTGATTTTTCCTCGCGATTTCGAGATACTCCATCTTCAATCGTTACAGCCAAACCACCGGACGCCATGGAAACTTCCACACTGCTCCTTTTATTCTTCACGCTCAGCGAGCTCGCCCTGCTCGTGGTGGTCGTCCTGTTCTTCCTGCGACTGAAAAAGTCCGAAGCGCTGCTGAAGCACCTTCAGACCAAACAGGAGGACTTCGTCAACCGGCTTCAGTTCAACGCCAAGCTGGAAAACGAACTCGTCTCCACTTTCGAACAACGCCAGATTGAACTTGCCTCGCTCAACGAAGAGCTGGAAAAGCGCGAAAAAAAGCTCAACATGCTCATCGAGCGCGCCGACGAATACGCCAAGTCGCCGCAGTTCATGCGCAACATCATTCTTTCCGGTTACAAGGCGGGCAAAAGCCCCGCCCAACTCGCCCGCAAGTTCGACCTGAGCATCGAGGAAGTGGAACTCATCATCGGGCAGGCCTGATGCGCATCCGTGGCGGCGGCAGATACTCCGGTGACCGGACTTCGCGCAGCGAATCCTTCAAACGCTCGCACCGCGTGGGCCAGAAGGTCCGTGGTCGCATCCTCAGGTGGGAAGACGAAGACCTCGCATGGGTCAACATCGACGGCGACCCGCTTCTGGCGAACATTCCTTCAGGCCCTGCACCGGGGTCTGTGCTCGCATTCAAGGTCATCAGCCTCAACCCGCAGATTCATCTTCAGGCCTTGCACGGCGGTGGCGGCGGCAACCTCGCCCCGGCCCTCACCGGCGTCATGGGGTTCACCAAGGCTCGTCAGACCTTTGAATCCCTGATCCGCCCTCATGCGGCCTCTCTTCAAGACCAACCGCTGGCAGAACGCATCCTCACGCTTACAGAACTGCTCCGAACACCGGAAATCGGCGAAGCGCATGCCCGGGTCCAGACCGCCGTGGACGGCATCAACACACTTGGGGCCGACCGGACGCTCTCCTATACTCCCCTGCTGTTGCCCACAGCCAGGGAGCAGGCCACCTTCGTCAAACGCGGAGTCGGAGAATTCTTTGAAGTGGTCCATGAATTCACGCTCGGAGAGTTTGGTGACTGCCAGCTTGTCTGTCTGCACAAGGGAGAGCGCACCAGTTACCGCATCAAAGTTGGCCGGGCCTTTTACGCAAAGCCGCTGACTCATCTTCTCCAGAAGACCGAAGCACTGCCGGAACACGCCGAATTTCTTGGCGCTGAAGTCCTGACGGGTGCGCCTGGCGGCATGCTTTCACGGTACTTCAGCGGCTGAAGCGGACACATGACATAAAAAAAGGCGACCGGTAACGGCCGCCGATGCATGTCGGGTGTTTAATCGTCGGGGAATATTCCGCGTCGATGCCCCATCTTGGGCGGGTCTTCGTCGTACTCCTTGAGATCGGTCAGGTACTTTTTCCAGCCCGGACACCATTTCGTGTGCCATTCCCAGAACAAGGCCAGAATGCTTGTGGGATCTTTTTCCGAAAATCTCCTGAAACGACATTCGTCGCAGGGAAGCTGCTGCCTTTTGCCCATCTTCTTCCTCCGTCATGAAGTGTTTCGAATTGGTGCCACAGGTTCATACGGTTGCCAAGTCCTGCCGCACGATATATCGTTCCCGAATCGTTATTCTCATGGAGGAAACCATGTCGCGCAAAAAAACAGACGTGCGTCTCTTCACACGACGCGAGGCACTGAAGCTCACAGCCGGAGGAGCAGCCGGATTTCTGACGGGCTGTGCCGTGAATCCGGTGACGGGCGAGCAGCAGTTGATGCTCATTTCCAGAGAGCAGGAAATCGCACTGGACAAGAAGCAGTCACCACACCAGTTCTCCGCCGACTACGGTCCTGTTCAGGATAGCACCGTCAACAATTACGTTTCGAGCGTGGGCAACAGTCTTGCCAGAACCACGCATCGGCCTGACATGCCCTACAGCTTTCGCTGCGTGAACGCCAACTACGTCAACGCTTACGCCTTTCCCGGCGGCAGCATCGCCTGTACCCGCGGCATTCTGCTCAAGCTCGACAACGAGGCCGAACTCGCCGCGCTTCTGGGGCATGAACTCGGCCACGTCAATGCCCGGCACACCGCTTCCCGCGTCAGTTCTTCCATGGCCACGCAGGGGCTGCTGAGCATCGGCGTGGGCGTCATCGCCACCCAGAGCAGCGAACTGGCACCGCTCGCGGCCGGACTCGGCGGTGTTGGCGCGGGCCTCCTTTTGGCAAGCTATTCCCGCGACGATGAACGGCAGGCGGACAGCCTCGGCATGGAGTACATGGACAACGCCGGTTATGACCCGCAGGGGATGGTCGGCCTCATGGACATGCTCAACGGTCTGCACGAGAGCGACCCTTCCTTCGTGCAGCAGATGTTCGCCTCGCACCCCATGAGCTCCGAGCGATACGAGACCGCCGTCACCGAAGCCCGCACCACTTATGGCGGCAAGAAAGGGAAACTTCTGCGGGAACGCTACATGGACAACATCGCCAGCATCCGCAAGGACGAACCCGCCATCAAGGAGATGCAGGACGGCGAGGGAGCCATGAAGAAAAAAGCGTTCGCGGACGCCCAGACGCATTTCGCCAAGGCACTCGACTACGCACCGAACGATTACGCGGGCCTGTTGCTCATGGCCAAATGCAAGATGGCACGCAATCAACAGGAAGAAGGACTGCGCTATGCGGAGAAGGCGAGGCGGATCTACCCGCAGGAACCGCAGGCCATGCACCTGGCCGGAATGCTTCAGCTTGAAGAAGGCAGATACCGTTCCGCTCTGCGAAACTTCCAGTCATACGAAAAGAATCTTCCCGGCAACCCATCCACCATCTTCTTTTCTGGCTACGCATACGAAGCGCTCGGCAACCGGGAAATGGCCGCAAACCACTATTACCGTTACCTTCAGGCGACCCGTGAGGGCGATGCCGCAAAGCATGCCTACTCAAGACTGGACGCATGGGGATATATCAAATAAGCAGACCTGTTTCGGCAGCCTCTCATGTCGGCGCGTCGCGCCCATGACGATTGCAACACGAACAATGGATACAACATGATTGACGAACAACGGCTCATCGACACCTTTTTCGAACTCGTCCGAATCGACAGCCCCTCATTCAGCGAAAACGACGTCGCCGAGCACCTGCGGCCCGTCCTGGAAGAACTCGGCCTGTCCATCACCATGGACAACGCCGGGGACGCCTGCGGCGGAAACTGCGGCAATCTCATCGCCCACTTCAAGGGCAATACCAAAGGTGAAGCCATTGCCTTCTCCGCCCACATGGACTGCGTCCCTCCCTGCCTCGGCGTTGAACCGGTCATGGATGACGGAATAATCCGCTCCAAGGGCGACACGATCCTCGGCGGCGACGACAAGGCAGGCATTGCCGCAATCATCGAAGCCATTCGTCATCTGATCGAAAATGAGATATCTCACCCGGACATCTATGTCGTCTTCAGCATCGCCGAAGAATCGGGGATGCACGGGGCCAAGAACCTCGATCTCAAGAAGGTCCCGGCCAAACGGTTCGCCATTCTGGACTGCTCCGGACCTGTGGGGACCATCATCACCCGCTCTCCAGCCAAGATCGATATCACCGCGACCTTTACCGGCCGCGCCGCACACGCCGGTTTCGAGCCGGAAAAGGGCATCAGCGCCATCAATATGGCCGCGGACGCCATCCTGCGCATGAAACTGCTGCGCGTGGACGAGGATACCACCGCCAACGTCGGGTCCATTCAGGGAGGCAGTGCCATCAACATTGTTCCGGAAAGCTGCTCGCTCCATGCTGAGACCCGTTCATATGATCCGGAAAAACTTCAGGCTCAGGTGGATCATATGAAGGAATGCTGCCGCACCGCAGCAGACAACTACGGCGGCGAAGTCTCCCTTGAAACCGATCAGCTCTACCCCGCCCTGAATGTTCCACAAGACAGCGCCATGCTGCAGGAAGCAATCAGCGCCTGCGAATCGCTCGGGGTCAAGCCGTCGCTGGAAAGCTCCGGCGGAGGCAGTGACGCCAACATCCTCGCAGGTCGTGGCATTGACGTGATCAATCTCGGCATCGGCATGACCAGCGCTCACACCACGGACGAGCACATAGCCGTGGAAGACCTCATCGGAAGCGCCATGCTGGTTGCCGAACTCATGAAATCGTAGTCCGCTCGACGCTAGAATCGTCGCAATTCACCAGGCAATAAAAAAGGCCCGCCGAAAGGCGGGCCTTTTTGCTGCAAAATCGAATGAAAATCTATGCCATGGCCGGAGTCGCACCGAAGACTTCGCCCTTTTCGGCTTCCTTTTCAGGAGCTTTCTCCGGCTGAAGCGTAACTTTTTCAAGGTAGAGTTCGGCGTTGGCTTCAACATGACGCAGGAACTGGTTGTTCAGGGCGTGTCCGGAGGCGAAAACCTCAAAGCGTCCCTGAAGCGGCAAGCCCAGAATGGCCATGTCACCGACAAAGTCGAGCATCTTGTGGCGGATGAACTCGTCTTCGAAGCGAAGCCCTTCGCTGTTGACCACGCCGTACTCGTCCAGAACCACCGCGTTGTCGAGTGAGCCGCCGAGCGCGAGACCGTTGGCGTGCAGATACTCGACTTCCTTGAGGAAGCCAAAAGTGCGAGCCTTGGCGAGCTTGCCCGAGAAGTCTTCGGGGGTGATCTCCATGGACATGGTCTGACGTCCAATGAGCGGATGTGCAAAGTCGATGGTGTAGTCCACGAAAAACCCGTCGTGGGGAGAGGCCTTGATGAACTTGCCGTCCTGCTCGAAACTGACCGGCTTCTTGATAGCCAGCACGGTTTTGGGACGGCTTTGGCGACGAAGGCCAGCCTGCTTGAGCAGGTACACAAAGGAAGCGGCGCTGCCATCCATAATGGGCAGTTCGCTGCCTTCGACTTCGATCTTGATATTATCTATTCCCATACCCCGGATCGCGGCGAGCAGATGCTCAACGGTGGCCACGGAGTCGGTGCCGTTGCCGAGGGTGGTGGCAAGACCGGTCTCCACGACGAGGGAGGGGTTGGGAGTCAGAAATGCGTTTCCGGAACCGTTGCGGATGGCGAAAATGATACCGGTATCTTCGGCGGCGGGGCAAAGGGCCATGGCGACCTGCTTCCCGCTGTGTAGGCCAACTCCGGTGCAACGTACGGTTTCGCGAATAGTAGTTTGCAGCATGAATCCTCCATTTGGAACAATTTCACATGAGCAAAATAAGTGCCAAACGAGAAATATTATTTAACTTATTAAAATTGCTGCACATGTGTCAGCAAACATTCAATTGAAATATGTGGCAGAAACACAACTGTTCGTGTTTTTTCAACAAGATCAGAGCTGATGTGTTGTTTTTTTGCAAACCGTTCGAGTGGCAAAAATGATACGGTCATGCCCTGAAAGGTCTTTGAGTATTTCTACAGACCCGAAATCCCGGCCGTATTCGGAGGTTATTTTTTGGGCTGCCTGACCCTGCCTCCAGCCGATCTCGACAAGAAGATGGCCGCCATCACGAAGCGCCGCCGCGGCGTGGGGCAGCAATTGACGAAGGTGGTCAAGGCCATCCTGCCCACTGACAAGAGCAGTTCGCGGCTCAAAACCTGCAACCTCCTGATCCAGCTGGTCATATTCAGCCTCGGTAACATATGGCGGATTGCTGAGGACGAGATCGAGACTGCCCGGCTCGGCAAACGGCTCACACATGTCTCCCGGACGGATATCCAATCTGGCGTCAACGCCATGGCGCTTGGCATTTTGGGTAGCGCAAGCTACGGCCACAGGGCTCAGGTCCAGCGCCATACCTTCAGCTTGCTGAAAGAGGTGCGCGACCGTCACAGCCAGAATACCGGATCCCGTTCCGAGATCCGCAAAGCGGAACCTGTCGCAGGGCCCGAAGAGTTCCTGAACCTTTTCCACGATGTGCTCGGTTTCAGGACGCGGAATGAGAATCCCCGGACAAACGGCAAAATCGAGCCCGAAAAATTCGCGCTGACCGAGGATGTATGCAGTCGGCTCACCCGTAGCCCTTCGGCGCACGAGTTCCCGGATGGTCCCGAGTTCGTCCGCCGACAGCTCCCGTCGGCGATTGGTGATAAGCCCCACCCTATCGAGCGAAAGCGCATGACAAGCAAGCACCTGCGCGGAAAGAAGCGGGGAATCCACGCCCTTCTCCTCTAGGATGGACGCGGATTCCCCGATAATGTCGTGAAGCGTGGTCACGGTCATGCGCGTGTTTACTGCTCGGCCTGCTGCTGGAGCGCCTCGCTCTGGTAATGCGCAATGAGTGAATCGATCAGTTCATTAATGTCACCTTCCATGACCTGATCCAGCTTGTAGAGGGTCAGGTTGATTCGGTGGTCGGTGACGCGGCCCTGCGGGAAGTTGTAGGTGCGGATACGCTCCGAGCGGTCACCGGATCCGACCTGACTCTTGCGCGCCGCAGCCTCTTCGGCGTGGGCCTTTTCCTGCTCGGCCTGAAGCAGACGCGAGCGAAGGACCTTCATGGCCTTGACCTTGTTCTTGAGCTGCGACTTTTCATCCTGACAGGACACGACCAGCCCGGTGGGTACGTGGGTGATGCGCACTGCGGAGTCAGTGGTGTTGACCGACTGTCCGCCCGGGCCGGAAGCGCGGAACACGTCGATACGCAGGTCTTCGTTACGAATATTCACGTCGACCTCTTCCGCTTCGGGAAGAATCGCCACGGTACAGGCGGAAGTGTGGATACGCCCCTGCGACTCGGTGGCCGGAACGCGCTGTACCCGGTGGGTGCCGGACTCGTACTTGAGCTTGCTGTAAACCTTATCGCCCGAGATGTTGGCAATGACTTCCTTAAGCCCGCCCGCTCCTGATTCGCTCTCGCTCATGACCTCGACCTTCCAGCCGTTCTCTTCTGCGAAGCGGGAGTACATACGGAACAGGTCGGCCGCAAACAAAGCGGCCTCGTCGCCGCCGGTGCCGGCACGGATTTCAAGAATGATGTTCTTGTCGTCGAGCGGATCCTTGGGGAGCATAAGCAGCTTGAGCTGTTCTTCCAGTTCGGGCAGCTTCGGCTCGATCTCGGCGATCTCAAGCTTGGCCATCTCGCGGATGTCGGCATCCTCATCACGGGCAAGCTCACGGTTATCCTCAAGATCCTGCGAAAGCTGCTTGTATTCGCGATAGACCCTGACTATCTCGCCCAGATCCGCATGGCTCTTGGTTGCGTTGCGGTAACGCTCCTGATCGTTGAAAATCTCGGGCTGGGAAAGTTCCTTTTCAAGATCGATGAAAGTCTCTTCAATTTCGTCGAGTTTTCTGAACATCGATTATTCCTCCATATTGACCGCGCACTTGAGGGCCGCAATGGCAACCTCAATCTGCTGGTCGTCCGGTTCGCGTGTGGTGAGCACCTGAAGGGCCAGCCCGGGCCAGCAAAGCATCTTGCAGGCGATACTGCTTTCGCGCTTGGAAGCGAATTTGATCAACTCGTAGGCCATGGCACTGATGGGAATCATCAGCAGCAGTTTGACCCCGACGATGTAAAGATGCTTGAAGATAAATGTTTCCGGCGCATAGATCATCATGAGCAGCGGCACCAGCACCGAATAAAGCACGATGCTGACCGAGAGCACAAAGAGCATGAAGGCCGTGCCGCAACGAGGATGCAGCCTGCTGTTGATGCGCGCGCTGTCCGGAAGGAGCGAGGCGCCGGCCTCATAGGACCATATCACCTTGTGCTCGGCGCCGTGGTACTGGAAAACGCGCTTGATATCCGGGATGAACGAGATTGCCCATATGTAGCCCATGAAAATAAGCATCTTGAAAAGGCCGTCCCATGCGTGGAAGCTCAGGGAATCGACGTCACCGCCGTATCCCAGCCATTCCATGCCCACGGAAAAGAAATGCGGCAGCACCACGAACAGGCCGAGTGCGGCGGCGATGGCCACAATCATGCTCATGGCCAGATGCCAGCCGGTCAGCTCGCCCTCTTCTTCGTCCACAGCCTGCGTGGCGGACCAGTTCAGGGCCTTGATGCCGTTGACCAGCGTTTCCAGAAGAACGGGAAAACCGCGTACGAAAGGTTTTTTCAGAAGGGGATGATTGGTCAGCGAGAACCAGGGGCGCTCGTGAACTTCTATTTCACCGTTCGGGAGACGAACGGCTATGGCGAGCCGATTCTTGGAGCGCATCATCACGCCCTCGATAACGGCCTGTCCGCCCACGGTGTTGGCGGCCGCCAACAAGATATTTTTGAGACTCAACGGCATATCCTCGGCTTGAGTTGGAGGGAAAAGGGTCCTCCGCCAGCCGGACTGAACCGTCTTTGGGGACCTTGCCGAAGGGTAAGGATTCCCCGGGGAAAGTCAAAGCCCGGCGAAAACAATATGCCTCTGCCGCAATCGACAGAGGCATATTGAAAAAAACGAGCCGGGACAGCTACTGTTCGGTCTTTCCGGTTCCCTTGAAGTTTGCGTACTTCTTGCGGAAACGGTCGATGCGGCCGGCGGTGTCGATCAGGCGCTGCTTACCGGTGTAGAACGGGTGGCAGTTGGCACAGATTTCGACGTCGATATGCTCGCCCTTGGTGGAAGAAGCCTTGCTTTCGTAGCCGCAGTGGCAACGGATGGTGGCCTCAAACGTCTTGGGATGGATATCTTTTTTCATTGAAAAACTCCTACTCGCTAGTTGCGTGGAACAGGGACTAGTACTTAAAGTACGAACGAATGGCAAGGGAAAACGTATGTTATCCCCGTGTTGCCGCAACACGCCGGCGCTTTTCGGTCAGTACCCGCATCGCGTTGTGAACGATGAGCGTGAAGCCGATAGTAGTCAGCGTATGCCCCACGACCATGTCGTGCCGCTTCACCCAATAATAGAAGGCGATGCCGAGTGCAAGCGAAAGTATGGCCCTGACGTCGGCAATATTCGACCTCGCGTCATGTTTGAGCAGGTAGTAGTCGCTCAGCAGGATCGCCATGAGCGGCGCGAAGACCGATCCGAGCAGATAAAGAAACCATTCATACTGGGTAATGGGAAAGAACATGGCCAGCCCCGTTCCCAATGCGGCGAACACTACAGACGTCCAGCGACGATTCAGCCGGGGCAGAACGTTGAGAGTGGATACCGCGGCAGAAAAGACATCCATGAAGGTTGTCGTCACCGTGGAAAGACCGATGACCATGAGCGCCACCATGCCGAGCTTGGCGGCCAGCATCATCTGGGTGGGGTCGGCCGTTCCGGAAAAAATCGCCCCGCCGAGGCCGATGCTGTACATCCACGTGGAGCCGGTGAAATAACCGAGGAACGGTGCAAGCCAGGCGGCACGGGAGTTCTTTGCCATGCTGGTGTAATCCGCAATGAGCGGGAACCAGGAGAGCGGCATGATGATGGCCAGCTCGAATCCCATGCCGAAGGTACCGGTGGGTTCCACGGGCTGAGCAGGCGCAGGCTGAGTGAAGATGACCCAGCTCATGACCACCGTCAGACCAAGCAGCAATGCCACGGCGACCATGTTCAACCATTTGAAGCCCTGAATGCCGATGAACACCCAGAATCCGATGAATAGCCCGATCAGCGCAGACATGAGCATCTGGTTGTCGATGCCCCAGAGTGAGCGGCAGAGCTCGTTCACCGCATCCCCGCCGAGCAGAATCATCACTGCGGTCCAGCCGAGCAACTGAAGGATATTGATCCCTGAAAGCAGATACGACCCCTGCTTGCCGAAGGAAATCCGCATGGACATGATGGACGGAAGCTTTTCCCGGTAGCCGATGATGCCGCCAAGAACGAGGATGACCGTGCCAACCAGATGTCCGAGCACGTTTGCGGTCATTCCGCCCGCAAATCCCAGATTGGCCAGATAGCCGCCGGTAAAGATTTCGGCCACGGAAACCGCTGCGCCGAACCACAGAAAAAACAGATTAGCAAAGGTCAGTTTGCCAGTGTTCACGTCGAACTCCTTGTTTTGCTCGGAGCCGATACCGTGAGGAGAAGGACAAGGGAGGACCGCGCCGAACGACGCATGAAGACCTTCCGATTTCCCTACGACAGCCTCAACTGCATCAGGTTCCAAGGGTATGATCTCAGTCCCGTGCGGGACACCCCTATCGGACGAACAGACCACTATCAGGCACCGCCACGCTATGCAAGCCCACCCTTTACCGATCACATAAGACCTCCCTGTTTGTACGAGACCTCACGAGCCAATCGCTGTGTATACTGTGACCTCCCCCTCAGGCCGACAAATATCCGCGCCGCTCTCGCACCATCCCAATCCTCCTGAACTCCCTGTATCACTAGGAAATATCTCCCACGCCTCACACCAGACAGCACCCGATTGTGAAGCCTGTCACAATAAAGGCATCCAATCTCGCGCTTTAGCCTGTTAATATCTTCAACTGATTGTTCTCGGCTGGAACATGGACGATTTTTCTTGTACCAATTTTGTCCCGTTGATAGGCACCATTTTCCGCGCGGAACCCGCAAAGATGCAGTTTTCGCACGGTTGGGACGTATTTTCTTGTGCGAAAAGGAACAACACATACAAAGGATCGCGAAATGTCTTATAAAGAAATGCAAGAAATGCTGATGAAGGAAATGCGACTGTACCACTATCCGGTCGCCGTCAAATTCTTCTACGATCAGGCCGAACTTGATCATTTCAAGGACAACGCCGAAGAAATCCATACTCCGGTCAAGCCCATGACCTTCTGTCAATGGCAGCTCGCCGCCCGCATGAAGGGTCAGACCGTACTCGCCGAACAGGACACCCTCGGCTGCAACAACGCCCGATACAGCTTCGGCTGGAAAGATCTCGACGAAGGCGAAATCAAAGGCCACGCCAAATACACCCGCGACCTCGAACAGGCCGAACGCTTCGTCAAGACCAAGCATCAGCTCGAAAAAGGACTGCTCGCCATCGTCGTAGCCCCCCTCGGCAGCATCGACGGCCTCTTCGAACCCGACACCGTCCACTTCTACTGCGACAACATGCAGGCCTACCACCTCGCCGTGGACTACATGGCAGCCACAGACACGCACCCCCTGCGCCCGAACATAACCATGAACTCCTCCGCCTGCGGCGGTAACGTCTTCACCCTGCTCGAACAGGAGTTCAACATGCTCCCCGCTTGTTCCGGCAGCTACAACGCAGGCAAAACCGAGCGCGGCGAAATCAACGTCATCATCCCCGGCAAGAAATTCAAATCCGTAGTGGATCGGCTCCAGCACCGCATCGACGAAGCCAGCAGCGCCATCACCAAACCCGGCGACGGCTTCCCCGGAGCCGATATCTGCAAGAACTGCCCGCTCATCATCTTCAAGAAAGAAAAATAGCACCCACCCCATCATAGCCATACAGATCTGCCGGGGCGAACTCACCCTCGCCCCGGCGGATCGCATGCCTTTTTTGATGATAAAAGCTGAGGGGAAGGGGGGAGAACCTTCTTGCAAGAAGGTTCTCCCCCCTTCCCCTCAGACTCCCCTTCCCCCCTCTCCCAGAAACCTTTGGCGAGGCTGCGCCCGATTGACGCGACAGAAAACCGTTCGCTTGGGTGCCCGCTTCACATGCAGTTTGTATGAAAGGATTACCGAGGGTTTCGTTTTTAGACCCTGATTCCGTCAGCGAGGATGTAGCTTGGACGCGGGCCATGCGGTCGCATGGTCCCAGCTAGCTGCAACATCGCTGACAAAACAGGGATTCCAAAGGGGCCCGCCCTTTTGATCCCCCGGAAAGGGTCCGCCTGAAGGGCCCGCCGGAGGCTTTGCTGCTTGGCACCAGTTGCAGGTTTCGGCCTATTGGCCGAGCTTCTTCTTTGCTTGCGCAGAAAAAGGAAGGCAAAAACTGCGCTGTTAGAATACGCCGCCGCTCTCGGCGAGAGGCTCTATGACACGGTCACTGCTCCGGGCATAACATCTGTGACCACAGGCATCACCGGACCAGCGTGACCGGTCAGAAGAGCCTCAATGCCTCAATCGGCATTACTGCGATTCTTGTTGGCGGAAGTGTGAAGTTCCGAATGGAAATGTGTGAACTGAGAGCGTCCTGTTTTAGCTGAACTCTGCTAACGGAGTTCATTAGCCAAGCCCCACAGCCCCCAAATCCCCGTCAGCGTGGTTGCAGCTAGGACGCGAATTTTGCGGTCGCATGGCCCCAGCTAGCTGCAACCCCGCTGACAAAACAGGGATTCCAAAGGGGGCCCGCCCCTTTGGTGGGGTGCAGGGGCAACGCCCCTGCCCGCCGGAGGCCCCGCACAAAAAAAGCGCATCGCCTTGAGGCGATGCGCTTTGCCTTATCGTACAGGGTTTCCGTCTTACGGCATGACCTTCATCAGATAGGCCTCTTCGGGATCAAGATACTTGCGGGCGATTTCGCGAATATCTTCAGGCGTGACCTTGGTAGCCAGTTCGATGAGCTTGGCCTCGTAGTCACGGGGAAGCCCTCGAACCATGAGTCCGGCGGCTTCGCGTGAGCGTGAGAGCAGGGTCTGCTTGTCCTGATAGTAGTCGCCTTCAATGATATTGCGGGCTCGCACTATCTCGTTTTCGGGCAGCAGGTTCTTCTTGAGGTCTTCTGCCACCTTCTTGAAGCCGTCCATGGACTGCTCCACTTTTTCAGGGCTGGTGCCGATGTAGAAGCCGAGGATGCCTGCTTCGTCGGCCTGCCAGAGCAGCGCGGTGACGGTGTAGGCAAGGCCTTGCTTGTCGCGCAGGTCGCGGAAGAGCAGACCGCTCTGACCGGAGAGTACGGACTTGAGTACAGTGAGTTCGGCAGTGGCTTCGGCGTCGAGCTTACCGGGCACGGGGAAGGTCAGCAACAGATGGGCCTGATTCCTGTCGGGCAGATTCAGGGTCTTTTCGTGCTCTTCACGCCAGACGGGAGCGCCGTATTCTGTAGGATCCGGTTCCGGGGCCAGCGTTTCGGCAAGGCCCTTGGCGAAGGCTTCGATGGATTCGCGATCAAAGTCGCCGCTGACAGACATGACAAACGGGCGCTTGGACTGCTGATGCCAATAGTTCCAGGCCTGCTTGCGGGTCAGTTCGGTGAGGATGTCCACGGTTCCGTCATGCAGATATCCATAAGGGCCGCCCTTGAAGAGGAGCGGAAACAGGTGGCGGAACATGAGACCCATGGGTCGGTCTTCGCGCCGCTTGATCTCGGATATCTGGTCCATTCGGGAGCGGTCCACTTCTTCGGGGCGGAAGGCGGGCTCGGTGAGCGTCTGTCCGATGACCGGGAGCAGCTCTTCGGTGAAACGGGTGGGAAACTTGGCGTCGAAGGCGAAGATGGTCCGTCCGGAGGTTGCGCCCATGCTGGCGGCGCGGTCAGACATGAAATCTTCCAGTTCGGTATTGGTGAGTCTGGAAGTGCCGCGTGTCAACGCCTTGGCCGCGAGCGCGGGAAGGCCCTGCTCGTTTTCTTCTATAAGGGAGTCGCCGCCGCGCCAGTAAAGGCTCATTGCGGTGTAGGGAAGCGTTTCGTCGGGGATGAGCACCAGCTTGGAGTCGCCGGGCAACTCGATCACGGTTTCCTCGGTCACGCTCTGCTTTGCGGACTCGGCCGCGGCGGTCGCCTTGCCGTCCCAGGTCTTGGTCACTTGTGTTTCCAGTGCTTCCGCGGTCAGATCGCTCCCTTCGGGGGTCAGCACGCAGGCGGAAAGCCTGTCGGGACGCACATACTTGTCGAACAGCTGACCCATTTCGGAACGATCGACGTGTTCGAGATCGAAAAGGTAATTCTTTTCTGCCTGCTCGCCACCTTCAAAGAACTGGAAATAGCCAATCTTGCTGGCGAGTCCGCCAAGGGTTTCCTTGGCGAGGAACATGGAGTCACTGATATTCAGGCGTGCGCGCTCGATTTCGCGCTCAGTGAACACGGAAGGGTCAAAGCTTTCGAATTCATTCAGCAGCGCGGGCCAGAACTCGTCAACCTTGTCTTGGTCGAGGGTTGCCATGACGTAGAGCATCCCGCCGCGTTCGAGGGAAAGCGGAGACATGGAGATGCTGTCCACGAGGTTCATTTCATATTTGAACTTGCGATAGAGACGTGCGGTGTCGTCACCGGCCAGCAGATGACTGAGCATATCCAGCCCGGCCATTTCCGCGGAGCGCAGGTTCGGGATGGGGAACGCCGCGCCGAGGTAAACCTTGTTCCACTTGCCCGGGATGGCGGTCACTGTGGGGCCGTTGCCCACTTCGGAAATGCCGAACGGCTCGGGCGGCACCACCTCGCGGGTGTTCCTGAGGGACCCGAACAGCCGGTCGGCCTCTGCCACGATCTCGTCGGGATTCACGTTGCCGACTACGCACAGCAGCATGGACTGCGGCTGGTACAGCCGGTCGATGTATTGGTGAATCTCCTTGGCGGTGATGGAGGAAACCGTGTCGCGGTAGCCGATGATGGGCCACTGGTAACTGGTTCCGTTCCATATCTGTGCTTGCAGGGTCTTGAAAATGCGACTGCCGGGATTGTCCTCGCCCTGCGACAGTTCAGAGAGCACCACGTCGCGCTCGTTTTCAAGCTCCTGCGGGTCGATCTCGGCGTTGAAGGCCAGATCCTGTACCACGTCCATGGCCAGCGCCCAGTGGCGATCCGGCACTTCGGCGTAATAATAGGTATAATCGAAACTTGTGGCAGCGTTGAGGTTACCGCCGACGGACTCTACGGCCATGGCGGTTTCTCCGGGACCACGCTTTTCGGTTCCCTTGAAGACCATGTGTTCCAGCAGGTGGCTGATGCCCGCAATTTCGGGGTTTTCGTAGGAAGAACCGGCCTGAACATACAGGCGCACGTTCACCAGCGGAAAACGGTCATCCTGTTTCACCAGCACGGTGAGCCCGTTTTTGAGCTTCACGATGCGTGTCTGGTCCGGGTTCTCGTGTACGGGGTTCGGGATATCCGCGGCCGTGGCCGCATTATGCGGTGCGCATCCGGTCAGGGCCATCAGCAGCCCTCCCAGCAAAACGAGTATTCTGAACATATGCTTACTCCGGTGAGAGCCCGGCTGTGCTCCGGGCTGGATATGAATTTCGTGACGTCGGTCCGGGACCGACCGTATCGGCTTATAGTAATCATTCCTCTCCTCAGTGCAAGGCGGTCTCATCAATGAAGAGCGCCCGTATTCAAAGTGCGGAATACAGTACGTTTTGGGCAGGTTCAAAGCAAGGTGTTTCAGCACATTACCGACCGGGCGGCGTTGACAAACGCCTGACGAACCGACAAGACTACCGGGATACTGGACTGCGGTCGGTTTTGCGTTTGGAAACTTCAATTCGGAGGAAGTCGATGTCAGTAGAATCTAGCCTGATGCCCGGGCGGTCCTCGCGGCTGGACGGGCTTCTCGACTGGATGCAGATGCTTTCCGGTGCTGGGCTCATCCTCTTCATGTGGGCGCACATGGTGCTGGTGGCCAGCGTGGTGGTCAGCCCGGAATGGATGAACGCCATCGCACACTTTTTCGAGTCCACGGGCATGGCTCAGGTCGGTGGCCCGCTCGTATTTCTACTCTTTCTTGCCCACTTCGTGCTGGCAGCGCGCAAGCTGCCGTTTCATCTTGAAGGCCAAAAAACCATCTGGTCCCACGCTCGCATGATGCGCCATGGCGACACCTGGATGTGGATCGTCCAGGCCGTCTCCGCCATGATCATTCTCATCATGGGCGCCATCCACATGTGGGTGGTCCTCACCGACCTGCCGATCACCGCCGCGAAAAGCGCTGCCCGCATCCAGGAAGGCTTCTGGTTCGTCTTCTACCTCGTGCTGCTGCCCCTGGTTGAGTTGCACGTGGGCATCGGCTTCTACCGCATCGGCGTAAAATGGGGTTTCATCAAGAGCAACGGGCGGGGCATCTTCAAGAAACGTGAAAACCTGCTCACGCTGGCGTTCATCATCATCGGCTTCGTGACCCTGCTCAGATTCATGTTCCTCGACATTCCCCAATAACGGAGACACGCCATGCAGACGATTTACACCGACGTACTGGTCATCGGCGCAGGACTCGCCGGAGAGCGCGCCGCCATTGAGGCCGCCACTGCGGGACACTCCACCATCTGCCTGAGCATCGTCCCGGCCCGGCGCTCGCACTCTTCCGCCGCTCAGGGCGGGATGCAGGCGGGCCTTGGCAATTCCTGCATGGGCGACGGGGACTGTCCCGACGTCCATTTCGAGGACACGGTCAAAGGCTCGGACTGGGGCTGCGATCAGGAGGTGGCCCGACTCTTTGCCGAACGCGCCCCCATCGAGATGCGCCAGCTCGCGCACTGGGGCGTGCCGTGGAACCGTGTGGTGCCCGGCAAGTCCACCTATTTCAAGGGCGGACAGCAGTTCGAAAAGGTTGAAAAGGAAGAAAACGCGGGCCTCATCACTTCCCGCGCCTTCGGCGGTACCGCCAAATGGCGGACCTGCTACGTTTCCGACGGCACCGGGCACGCGGTCCTCTTCACCGTGGACAACGTCTGCGCCCAGCACGGCGTGGAAGTTCACGACAAGACCGAGGCCATCTCCCTCATCCACGACGGCGAAACCTGCTTCGGGGTCGTGGCCCGCAGCCTGCGCACCGGTGAACTGATCACCTACATCGCCAAGGCTACCATGGTGGCGTCGGGCGGGTTCGGGCGAATCTATCCCAATACCACCAACGCCGTGATCTGCGACGGCTCGGCACATACAGCGGTGCTGGATACCGGCATCGTGCCCATGGGCAACATGGAAGCCGTCCAATTTCACCCCACGGGCATCGTTCCCACGGATATCCTCGTGACCGAGGGTTGCCGGGGCGACGGTGGCACCCTGCTCGACGTGAACGAAGAACGGTTCATGCACACCTATGAACCGGAAAAGGCCGAGCTGGCCTCCCGCGACGTGGTCTCGCGCTGGATGACCCACCACATGCGCGAAGGATTCGGCGTCAAGAGTTCGTACGGCGACCACCTCTGGCTCGACATCAGACATCTGGGCGAGAAACATATCACCGGCAAGCTCAGGGAAGTCTACGAGATATGCACGGGCTTTCTGGGCATCGATCCCATCCATCAACTCATCCCGGTCCGGCCGACGCAGCATTACTCCATGGGCGGCGTACGCACCAACAAGGACGGCGCGGCCTACGGACTCAAGGGACTGTTCGCCGCGGGCGAGGCGGCCTGCTGGGACATGCACGGCTTCAACCGCCTCGGCGGCAATTCACTGGCCGAGACCGTGGTCGCGGGTGGCATCGTGGGTCGCAAGATCGTGGAATATATGGAGGGCACGGAGGTTCTGTTCAACTCCCGCATCATCGACGAAACATATGCAGCGCAAAAGCAGCGCATCGACGACCTCGTGAGCGGGCGCAAGGGAACGGAAAGCGTCTACAAGGTCCGCGCCGACATGCAGCAGGCCCTTCACAAGGGTGCCAACATCTTCCGTACGCAGGAAGGGCTTGAGGAATGTGTTGATACCTTGCAAAAGGTGCTTGAACGTGCCCGCACAGTGGGCCTTCGCACCAACGGCAAGGGGGCCAGCCCCGAACTTGCGGCAGCGCTGAAGCTTGAAGGTCAGGTAAAAATGGCCCTCATGGTGGCATACGGCGCGCTGAAACGCACCGAATCGCGAGGCTCGCACAACCGTGAGGATTTCCCCGCCCGCAACGACCGCGACTGGCTCGTGCGCACGCTGGCCTACTGGAAGAACCCCGACGACATGCTGCCGACACTCCAATACGAGCCCGCCACCCAAGTGACGGAGATTCCGCCGGGCGACCGCGGTTACGGCAAGATGGCGGTCATCTCCTCGGACGACAGCAAAGGCAAGGAGGGCTGATTCATGTCGAGACTGCTCAAATTCAACATATTCCGCTACACCCCTCAGGACGAAGCCTCGGTGCCGCACATGGACGAATTCGTCCTCGAAGAGACCGAGGCCCTGACCCTATTCATCGCCCTGAACCGCATCCGCGAAGAGCAGGATGCCTCGCTGCAGTTCGACTTCTGCTGCCGCGCCGGTATTTGCGGAGCATGCGGCATGGTCATCAACGGCCGCCCCGGCCTTGCGTGTCACACCAAGACCCGCGACCTGCCCGGCGAAATCACCCTGCTCCCCCTGCCTGTCTTCAAGCTTGTGGGCGACCTCTCGGTGGACACCGGCACATGGTTCCGAGAGATGTATCACAAGACTGAGTCGTGGATTCACACCACCAAGGTCTTCGACGAAAACGCCCTTGAGGACCGCATGGACAACGAAGTGGCCGAGAACATCTACGAGCTGGACCGCTGCATCGAATGCGGCTGCTGCGTCTCCGCATGCGGAACCGCGCGACTTCGCGAAGACTTCATGGGTGCCGTGGCCCTGAACCGCATAGGCCGTTTCCTGATCGACCCGCGCGACCAGCGCACCGAGCGCGACTACTACGAGATAATCGGCAATGACGAAGGCATCTTCGGCTGCATGGGCCTTCTGGCTTGCGAGGATGTCTGCCCCAAGCACCTTCCCCTTCAGAACCAGCTGGGCTTTCTGCGGCGGAAGATGGGCATCACCGCCATCAAGACACTTTTCAGGAAATAGACAGGTTCCGACGAGCCGGGGAGCGTGCTCCCCGGCTCTTTTTCACAACAAGGAGAAATCATGCGAGAGATACAGGCATCGGACGTCATCGAAGCCGTGGCCGGGATGTGCATGAAGGCCAACACCGAGCTGCCCGCCGACGTTCGCAACAAATTCGAACAGGCCATGGCCGAAGAGGACTCCCCCGCGGCCAAGGAGGTGCTCCGCCAGTTGCTGGAGAATGCCGACATCTCCAACGACACCAGGCTGCCGTTGTGTCAGGACTGCGGCCTTGCGGTGTTTTACGTAGAGGTCGGCGAAGACGTTAAAGTAACTGGCCCCGGACTGCGCAAGGCCATCAATGAAGGCGTCCGCAAGGGTTACGGCGACGGCTACCTCAGGAAATCCGCCTGCGATCCGTTCACCCGCAAGAACACGGGCGATGCGACTCCGGCGGTCATTCATTTCGACGTTGTTCCGGGGGACAGTCTCAGGATCGCCTACATGGCCAAGGGCGGCGGCAGCGAAAACATGAGCCGCGTAACCATGCTGGCCCCGGCGCAGGGCTGGGAAGGCATCAAGAAATTCATCGTCAACCGCGTGGCCGAAGCCGGGCCGAACCCTTGCCCGCCAACGGTCATCGGCGTAGGCATCGGCGGAACCTTCGACCATTCCGCCAAGATCGCCAAACGCGCACTGCTTCGCAAACTGGACGATACGCATCCGGACCCGAAGATCGCCGATATGGAAAAGGAACTTGAGCAGGAGCTGAACAAACTCGGCATCGGCCCCATGGGGCTTGGCGGCAAGACCACCGTGCTCGGCGTGAAGATGGCCGTGGAGCCCTGCCATATCGCCAGCCTCCCGGTGGCGGTCAACGTGCAGTGTCATTCTCAGCGGCACGAGGAGGTTGAACTGTAATGGCCGAATACAAACTCGAAATGCCCCTGACCGACGACGCGGTGGACAAACTGCGCGCAGGCGATGTCGTTTTTCTGAGCGGCACCATCTACACTGCCCGTGACGCGGCCCACAAGAAACTCTTTGAACTGCTGGATGAAGGCAAGGACCTGCCCTTCGATCTTAACGGCGCAGCTATTTACTATGTCGGTCCCAGCCCGGCTCCCCCGGGTCGCCCCATCGGCTCCGCAGGGCCGACCACGAGCTACCGCATGGATACCTACGCTCCGCGTCTGCATGCGCTGGGGCTGAAGGCCACCATCGGCAAGGGCAAGCGCAACGACGAAGTGAAGACGGCCATGCAGGAGCATACCGGCGTCTACTTCGGCGCAACCGGTGGTGCAGGGGCGCTTTTGTCCAACAGCATCGAGGCCGCTGAGGTCATCGCATTCGAGGAACTGGGGCCTGAGGCAATTCGCGCACTGAAGGTAAAGGATTTCCCGCTCTTGGTGATAAACGACGCCCACGGCGGCGAACTTTACGCCAAACCGGTTCTTGACACCTAAGGGCAAAAGGAGCACAGAGGGGGCTGGCGGCGATACTGCCGCCCCCGGTTCTCCTACGGGGTTCCGGACAAAAACACCACTACTTTGAGGGGTTTGCGTCATGGGACAAGACAAAGAGCAGAAACACACCTGCCAATGTAGCCAGAACGAGAGCAGCCGCCTCTTCGTCCCTTTTCCGGGTGCGGATGAGAAGTACGAAGACGGCCGCGACTGGCGAGTCTACAATCCGGAAAAATACCACGACCCGAACTGGTCTCCGGACAAGGAATAGTTTCCGGCCCACATCGGGTCTCCGGTTTCCGGACCTCCCGAAAATGAGTGCGCAAGACGTTTGATTACATCGTCTTGACGCAGATCAAGGAACTCCTTCGGACAATCTGCAAGATTGCCGAAGGAGTTTTCATTTTGCTCTTGACTCTTTTTTAGTAATCGTTATTATTACTATCAAGATCAAGACAACGATCCAAGGAGGAAATATGGGAAGCCTTCGTGATTACAAGCACATCGACATCGACTGGAACATGACCCCGGAAGATGCCGTAACCATGTACCTGGAGTGGGGGAACAACTCCTGGCACGCCGAGCATCAGCCGGTCCGCTCCAAGGCGGATTACAGCACATATTTCGTGGTCTACGCCTGGGACGACAACCCCAGAGCGATTCTGGTAAGAAGAAACTCGGAAGAAGCGCGTGAACTCGCTGAAGTGGAACTGCCCGATGAACTGGCAAAGCGCTTTCTTGACGAAATCGGCCACCTGAAGGGTGTTTACGCACCCAATGCGGAAATCAGGGCATGGCTTGAAGCGGAAATGGGCCACTTGCAATAGAAACAGACAAGACTCTCCTCTATACGTCACCTCTGTCCCCTGGAAAGGACCGGCATCGGGCCGGTCCTTTCTCATTTGGAACTACTCTTCCTCTTTCAAAACACGCTTCACGAAATCAATCGGAATGGTGTTCCGCTTGGCTATCTCTTCCACGCCAAGCCCCTGGCCGTGCAATCTTTTGACTTGTACCGCCAACGGTTCGCCGACCTCAATGACATGGCCGTCAGGATCATAGATCCGAAAGGCGCGCTGTCCCCACGGGTGCTCCACCGTTTCATGAACCGGACTGACACCATGTCGGTTTATGGCTTCCCAGGCGCCGTCCAAGTCCTCGGATTCAAAATAGAGTTCAAGATTGTCCTGCCCGAGCCTGTGCGATTTTTTCTCTTCATTACCATGAATGACCGACCGGGCATGATCTGCCTGCCACAGAAAGAAGCCTGATTCGAAAACGAGATGCGGCCCATGATCCTCCACCAATTTCTGCCCCATCACCTGCTCGTAAAATCGACGGGAGACCTCAATGTCTGAGACAAAAAGCACTGCGCCTTCATATCGAATAGCCATTATTAACTCCTTTTTGACGACTCATAGCAAAAAAGAACACGGTTGGCAGCATTAGGGCTTAGTCTTCGCAAATGTCCTTTCAGTTTATGTAATGGGCTACACGAAACGACATCCCGATACGACGCAGCCCAGCTCTATCAAAGCCCTTCGTCTCTTCGCGACAAAAAAGACCGACAGCGCAATGCTGCCGGTCCTAAGTCGCCATGAATGGTGATGACTACTTTTGCTGGGCAATCCACCCTTCAGCCTCACGGACGTTCAAGCTGCCGGTGTAGATGGCCCGGCCTGAGATCGCCCCCTGAAGTCCCTTCTTGTAAAGGGGATACAGGTCCTTGATGTCCTGAAGGGTATGCACTCCACCTGCCGCAACAACGGGAATGGTCGTCGCATCGCAGAGCTTCTCCAGCGCTTCAAGGTTCACACCTGTCTGCATTCCATCGCGGGCGATGTCGGTGTAAACGATGAATGCCACGCCGTTTTCCTTCATGCGCGGCAACACGTCGAAAATCATCTGGCCGGAATCTTCAACCCAGCCCTTGGTCTTGAGGTGGCCGTCCACCGCATCCAGAGAAACACCGATTCGACCGGGCAGAGCCTCGCACAGTTGCGCGAAAAGCTCTGGCTCCTCAAGGGCCATGGTGCCGATGATGAGTCGATTCACGCCTGCTTCGATATATTTCTCGGCAGTGGCGATATCACGGATGCCGCCGCCAAGCTGCACAGGAATGTTCAGTTCGGAACAGATGTTCTTGATAAGGTCGTAGTTTCTGGGATGACCCGAGAACGCGCCGTCCAGATCGACAACGTGCAGATAGCGACACCCCTGTTCCTGCCAGTGACGTGCCATGGCCACGGGATCCTTGCCAAAGACGGTGACTTCGTCTTCCTTGCCCTGCGACAGGCGTACGCACTGCCCGTCCTTGATATCCACTGCGGGAAAAAGAATCATAAACCGAGTTCCAGAAGTTTTTCGCTGATGCCGTCCTTGGCGAGCCGCTTTGCGGTCACCCACTTGCCGCCGCGGTCCACGAACTTCTTGGCGGTCAGCAGATTTTCGGACAGAGCCACCTGCGTTTCGTCATAATGAGCGCGGACCATGGTACCCTGCTTCACGTCGATGAGGAAAAGATCGATTACCACCGAGGCAGGTTCCACGACTCCTGCGTCGCTGCCCACTCGCTCATCCCAGCGAAGCACCTGCGGCACAAGCAGATAATCGGCCTGCATGCATTTGCCGACACCCTTCCAGTATTTCCATGCGGACATGCGCGGCATGGAATCCTGCTCCATGACCACGACTTCCTGACACTGGCGGGTGGAGGCAGCGGGGATGTAGTCGGTGACACCATGCTCGGCCAAAGCGCCAGAGAGGATGCCGTCGAGATCCCGAAGAACCTTCTCATCCACATGCCGTCCTTCCTCGACAGGGATGTACCCGGCCAGAAGCTCCCACGTGTAGACGGGATTGGTGAAGGAGGCCACGGCGAGCTTGCCCACCGGGCGCTCCACTGCGGGAGTCTGCTTGCCGGAGCAGGCCGCCGTCAGCATGAGGGCCGCCAGAGCGGCCATGAAAAACAGTGTTCTGATGATGCGTCTCATCGGTCAATACTCCCCTTGGTGCTGGAAACGCCCTCTCTTCCTAGCACGACGGCATGGCCGAGTGCCATGCCAAGCGCCTTGAAGACGGCTTCCAGAAGATGATGTCCGTTTCTGCCGTATTCCAGCTTGATATGCAGGTTCATGCCGGCACGCAGCGCGAAGGATTTGAAAAATTCGCGCCAGACGTCCTTCTCGTCTCCCGCGATGACTGCCGGGAGCAGCTCGTCGTCGAACACCAGATACGGCCTTCCGGAAAGATCTATCACCACTTCGGCCAGCGCCTCGTCCATGGGGACCTTGGCGAAGCCTACGCGATTGATGCCTTTCCTGTCTCCCAGAGCCTCGGACAACGCCTGACCAAGACAGAGCGCGATATCTTCCAACGTGTGATGCGAATCTATCTCCAGATCACCTTTGCATTCCAGTTCAAGATCGAATCCGCCCCAGAAGCACATGAGATCCAGCATGTGATCGGCAAAGCCGACTCCGGTGGAAATGCTGTTTTGGCCCGAGCCGTCCACCACGAGTTTCAGACTGATATCCGTCTCTCTGGTTCGGCGGGCTATGGCTGCTTCGCGTGTACTCACGGCTCCTCCTTTACGGGGACTGTATAAAAAATCACTGGAAAAGCAAAGGGGTGGCGAATATTACTTGCCGCTTTCCCCGGAATCCCCGGTCAGCGCGGCATCTTCGATGCGCGCGGCTGCCTCCAGCTCTTCCTGCTCGGCTTCCGCTTCCTCGGCGAGCTTTTCCTGATGGCGCTTCTCGTTCTTGCCGAAAAGATATGCCACCCAAATACCGAGTTCGTACAGGATAATCAGCGGTCCGGCCATGAGGCACTGCGTAAACGGATCCGGCGGCGTCAATATCGAGGAGATGACGAACGCGACGAGCACCGCGTATTTCTGCTTCTTCCGCAAACCACGGGAACTCACGATTCCGAGCCGCGCAAGGAAGAAAATGAACAATGGCAACTCGAAAACCACGCCAAACGCGAACAGTAGTTTCAGACAGAAGCTCAGATACTCGTTGAGCTTCGGCGTGAAGGCGATTTCCGTGCTGGCGAAGCTGGCGAAGAAGTCGAACCCGAACGGGAAGACCACGAAATAGCCGAACATGCCGCCACCCACGAAGAACATGGCGGAGATGATGGCCATGGGCACCACGTATTTGCGCTCATGCGAATAGAGACCGGGAGCGATGAATCCCCATATCTGCGCAAACAGATAAGGACTCATGAGGAATATGCCCGCCACAATGGCGATCTTGATGTGCGAGAAAAACGCTTCCGCAGGATAGGTGTACTGAAAGTGTCCACCCACCATCACAGTGCTCATGGAATCCTGAAGGGCCTCCACGAAGACCGGAAGTTTCTCGAAATATTTGAAATCTGTTCCCTTGAGGGCCTGTGCGAGCGAGGTCTCAAGGTTCGTAAAGAAGTCCAGCGGAAGCACCATGTGCTTGGCGGCAACCTTTTTGAGGACTTCCTTCATGGGTTTCATGAGGATGTCGAACATCTGCTCCGCGAAAGCGTAACAGGCCAGCATACCCACGATGATGGCCAGCACGCAGCGGACCATGCGCTGCCGAAGTTCCCCAAGGTGTTCCAGCAGCGTCATCTGCCCGCTGGCTTCCTCCTCATCTTCGTCCTCGTCGTCCTGCGATTCCTCGTCAAGACTCGGATCGAAGTCAGGGTCATCGGCTTTTTCAGAACCATCCCCTTCGGGCTGGCGCTCCGTCTCGCCGTCGCCGATGTCCGCCCCTTCGCTGGCGGATGTATTGCCGCCGGAATCGGAGTTTCCGTTTTCACGGGTGGAGCGGGAAGCACCGCCGGAGGCCTCTTCCGAGGCCTCCGGGGTGTTTTTATCAGTATCTTCAGGCGTCACGCCGGATTCGGGAGTGACATCGTCCTTTTCCGAACTCATGCCTTCTCCTTCTCACCTTCACCGGAAGATTCCGGGCCGGGCGCAGAGGCGGTTTCGGTGGCAGGTTCGCTTTCGGTCGAAGCTTTTTCCGCGGAAACGGGCTCTTCCTCGGCCTGCTTGGCGGCTTCCTTGCGGCGCGCCAGTTCGGCGTCCACTTCGCGCTTGCGGGCTTCGCTTTCGGCCCGGTCCACTTCCATATCCAGCGTACTCTTCACGTCGTTGCCCATGCGCTTGAATTCGGCCAGCCCTTTGCCGAGGCTGCGCATCATCTGCGGCAGCTTCTGGGGGCCGATCACGATCAGGGCCACGACGAGTATGATGACCAGTTCCGGTCCGCCTATTCCGAACATGACAGTATCCTTGTCCTTCCTATTCCCACTCGATGGTGCTCGGCGGCTTGGAGGAGATGTCCAGGACGACGCGGTTGACGCCCTTGACTTCATTGATGATGCGATTGGAGATGCGAGCGAGCAGTTCACTGGGCAGACGGCTCCAGTCCGCGGTCATGGCGTCGAGGCTGTCAACCACGCGAAGCGCGATGACGTGCTCGTAAGTGCGGTCGTCGCCCATGACGCCGACGGTCTTGAGCGGCAACAGCACGGCGAAGCCCTGCCAGACCTTCCGGTACCAGTCGGAAGCCATCAGTTCGTTTTGCACGATGCGGTCGGCAAGGCGCAGAATCTCAAGGCGTTCTTCGGTGATCTCGCCGATGACGCGAATGGACAGGCCTGGACCAGGGAACGGATGACGCCAGATGATGTGATCCGGCATACCCAGCTCGTAGGCTGCGCGGCGGACTTCGTCCTTGAACAGTTCGCGCAGTGGCTCGACCAGCTTGAGGTTCATCTTTTCAGGCAGGCCGCCCACGTTGTGATGGCTCTTGATCACTGCGGAGGGACCCTTGAAGGACTCGGACTCGATGACGTCCGGGTACAGGGTGCCCTGTCCGAGGTATTCGACGCCGTCGATGGCCTTGGCCTCACGGTCGAAAACATCAATGAAGGTGTAGCCGATGATCTTGCGCTTTTCTTCGGGGTCGGAAACGCCTTCGAGCTTGCCGAGGAACTCGTCCGCGGCATCCACGAACTTGACATTCAGCTCGAAGTGTTCTTCCAGGAAGCCGATGACCTCCTGCTTCTCACCCATCCGCAGCAGCCCGTTGTCAACGAAGATGCAGTGCAGATTCTTTCCGATGGCGCGGTGCAGCAGCACGGCGGCCACAGTGGAGTCGATGCCGCCGGAGAGACCGAGCACGACCTTGGAATCGCCCACCTGCTTGCGAAGGTCTTCGATGCAGGTCTCCACAAAGGAAGCCATGGACCAGGACGGGGTCAGGTTCGCAACCTTGAACAGGAAGTTCTGGATGATCTGAGCGCCTTCCTCGGTGTGAGCAACCTCGGGGTGGAACTGCAGGGCGTAGACCTTCTTCTCCACATGGCCCATGGCGGCGAAGTCGATGGACTCGGTGCGGCCCATCTGCTCGAAACCCGGAGGGATGGCTTCGACGCGGTCGCCGTGGGACATCCATACCGTGAGCTTGTCCTTCTTCTCGATGCCTTCGAAAAGCGGACATTCGTTCATGGCATAAAAGTCTGCGCGACCGTATTCACGGTCGGTGGAAGCAACTACCTTGCCGCCCATCTTGTGGGCCAGAAGCTGCATTCCGTAGCAGATGCCCAGGGTGGGCAGCCCCCACTCCAGGTACTCCGGCGGCAGATCAGGGCAGCCGCCCTCAAGTACGCTGGAAGGACCGCCGGAGAGAATCAGGGCCTGCGGATTCAGCGCCTTGATCTTTTCCGGGTCCACATTGCAGGGGTGGATTTCGGAGTACACGCCAGCCTCGCGGATACGTCGCGCGATGAGCTGAGTGAACTGGGATCCGAAGTCCAGAATGATTACTTTGTCTTGATTCAACATGTATATACCATCTCTTGTCGAAGTGATTGACGCGACAGGTTACCCTGTAACCCTAGGAAGATTCAACCCGATAGTTGGGAGATTCCTTGGTAATGCTCACGTCGTGCACGTGGGACTCACGAAGTCCCGCGGGGGAGATGCGTACGAGCTGAGCCTTTTCTTTCAATTCATTCAGGGAGTTGCAGCCTGTATAACCCATGCCGGAGCGGATGCCGCCGAGCAGCTGGTAAACGGATTCACCCACCGCTCCGCGATACGGGACACGGCCAACGATACCTTCCGGAACAAGTTTCTTAGACTTATCCTGGAAGTAACGGTCCGAGCTGCCCTGCTTCATGGCATCGATGGAGCCCATGCCGCGGTAGGTCTTGTAGGTACGTCCCTGATACAGAACCGTTTCGCCCGGAGACTCCTCGGTACCGGCAAACAGGGAACCCATCATGCAGGTGTCCGCTCCCACGGCCAGCGCCTTGACGATGTCGCCAGAGAACTTGATGCCGCCGTCCGCGATGATGCAGCCGCCGCATTCCTCTGCGGCGCGGCAGGCTTCCATGACGGCCGTGATCTGCGGCACGCCCACACCTGCCACCACGCGGGTGGTGCAGATGGAGCCGGGGCCGATGCCGACCTTGACGGTGTCCACACCGGCGTCGAAGAGGGCCTTGGCGCCACTGTAGGTGGCAACGTTGCCGCCGATGATCTGGGCGTCCGGGAAATTGGAGCGCAGCATGGCGGCGGCGTCGAGGATGTTCTTGGAGTGACCGTGCGCGGAGTCCAGCACGAGGAAGTCGGCACCGGCGCGCAACAGCGCTTCGGCCCGGGCCTCGCAGTCCTTGCCGACGCCGACGGCAGCTCCGACCAACAGGCGGCCGCGCTCATCCTTGACGGCCATGGGGTACTTCTTGACCTTGTTGATGTCCTTGATGGTGATGAGCCCCTTGAGCCGGTTCTCATCATCCACCACAAGGAGCTTTTCGATCCTGTTCTGGTGCAGGTGACGCTTGGCTTCGTCCAGTCCGATGCCTTCCTGAACGGTCACCAGATCGCGGCTGGTCATGACCTCGGAGACAAGGGTGCTCATATCGGTCACGAAGCGGATGTCGCGGTTGGTGATGATACCCACCAGGTGCTCGCCACGCACGACGGGGAGACCGGAGATCCGGTACTCGGCCATGATGTCCATGACCTTGCCCAACGTGTCATCGGGATGCACGGTGATGGGATCGTGAATCATGCCGGACTCGGACTTCTTGACGCGGTCCACTTCGCGGGCCTGCTCGCGAATGGAGTAGTTCTTGTGAATGACGCCTGCCCCACCGTGGCGCGCCATGGCGATGGCCATGCGCGATTCGGTCACCGTGTCCATCGCCGCGGAGATCAGCGGAATGTTCAGGCTGATGCTCGGGGTCAGCCGGGTGGACACGTCGACGGTGTCGGGAAGGACTTCCGAATAGGCCGGAAGCAGCAGAACGTCGTCGAACGTCAAAGCCTTGTCCAAAATCTTACTCATGTTTTAACTCCCCGGATAGTTTTAAGGCCGAACCTCACGGTCCGGCCATTCGTATCGTTTACAGTCCGAGGTATGCGCGCTTTACATCCTCATTGGCAAGAAGCTTGTCGCATGAGTCTGTCAAAACGATCTTTCCGTTTTCCATCACGTAACCTCGGTGGCCGATCTTTAACGCAAGGTTGGCGTTCTGTTCAACCAGAAATATGGTCGTTCCTGACTCTTTGTTAATCTTCTTAATTATTTCAAATATTTGCTTAACAATCAAAGGTGCCAAGCCCATGGATGGCTCGTCGAGCAGGAGCAATCTGGGCCGCGCCATGAGCGCGCGGGCGATGGCGAGCATCTGCTGTTCCCCCCCGGAGAGGTTGCCGCCCTGCTGATTCCGCCGCTCGGCAAGAATGGGGAACAGGTCGTAGCAGTACTCCACGTCACGGGCGATCCCGGCCTTGTCGTTGCGCAGGAAGGCCCCCATGTCGAGGTTTTCCTTGATGGTCAACTCCGGGAAGATCAACCGCCCTTCCGGCACCTGCGAAATGCCCGAGGCCACAATCTTGTTGGTGGCCATGCCCGAGATGGACTCGTTTTCGTAGATCACATCGCCCGAACGGGGTTTGAGCAGTCCGCAGATGGTCATCAGCGTAGTGGACTTCCCCGCACCGTTGGCGCCGATAAGCGTGATGATTTCCGTGTGGTCGATGTGCAGGCTCACGTCGTACAGCGCCTGAATATTACCATAATAGGTATCGACGTTCTTGAGTTCGAGCATTCTAGACATCTTCGCCCTCCCCGAGATACGCCTTGATGACCGCGGGATTCTCGCTCACTTCCTCGGCGTTGCCGCTGGCGATGAGGCGGCCGTAATCCAGAACGAAAATGCTGTCGGAAACACTCATGACCATTTTCATGTCGTGCTCGATGAGCAGAATGGACATGTCGTATTCCTCACGCAGCTTGATGATAAGATCCTGTAGGGCCAGCGTTTCCTGCGGGTTCATGCCCGCCGCGGGCTCGTCGAGCAACAGCAGGAACGGGTCAGTGGCCATGGCGCGGGCGATCTCCAGCCTGCGCTGCTTGCCGTAGGGAAGATTGCAGGCCAGCTCGTTGGCGTACTGCTCCAGCCCCACGAGCTCAAGAAGGTGGTAACTTTTTTCGATGACCTCGTTTTCCTCGCTCCTGCTCTTGCGGTTGCGGGAAATGGCACCCCAAATACCACTCTTGCTGCGGCAATGTGTCCCGATCATGACGTTTTCCAACGTGGTCATGGACGGAAAAAGCCGGATGTTCTGGAAGGTTCGGGCCATGCCCAGTTCGGTGACGTGATTAGCCTTCATGCCGTTCACGCGGCGATCCTGCCCTTCCTTGCTCTTGAGCAGCACATCCCCGCTGGTGGGAGTGTAGATGCCGGTAATGCAGTTGAAGAAGGTGGTCTTCCCGGCCCCGTTGGGACCGATCAGCGCCGCGATCTCCTTATTGTGCACCGTGAGGCTCACCTCGTCGAGAGCACGGATACCACCGAAGTCCTTGCATATTTCATTAACATTGAGAACGGTTTCACTCATTTGCCGCTCCCGTTACAGACGCTTTTTCATATTTATACACCTTGCGCTTGGCACGGATGAGTCCCTGCGGCCTGAAGACCATGACCAGAACCATGGTGGCGCCGAAAATCAACATGCGGAACTCGGCGAAGGCCCGGAGATACTCGGGGACCAGAATCAGGATGATGGCACCGGCGATGACGCCCCGGATGGAACCCATGCCGCCGATGACGACCACGGACAGGATGATGGCCGACTCCCAAAAGGTGAAGCTGGCCGGGTTGATGAACGTGGTTTTGGCAGCAAAGACCACACCGGCCATGCCCGCCCAAGTGGCGCCGAGGGCAAAGGCCATGAGCTTGGTCTTTGTCTTGTCGATGCCCATGGCCTGACAGGCTATTTCATCCTCTCGCAAAGCCAGCCAGGCACGTCCTATTCGGGAGTTCTGGAGCCGGTTCACGCAGAAGATGGTCAGCACAATCAGACCGAGCATGATGTAATACATATAATTGATGGAGTTCATCACGCCGAATTCGATGCCGAAGAACGTGGGCCGGTCGATCCCGGCGATTCCGCTGGGGCCCATGGTGACGTCTCCCCAGTTCTCAAGCACCAGCCTGATGATTTCCCCGAATCCAAGCGTCACGATGGCCAGATAGTCGCCACGAAGACGCAAAACCGGGAAACCGAGCATGATGCCGAACAACGTGCCCAAGAGCGCGCCGATCGGGAGGATGGTCCAGAAACCAAAGCCCCAGTGCATGTTGGCCAGCGCGTAAGCGTAGGCACCCACGGCGTAGAAGGCCACATAGCCGAGGTCCAGCAGACCGGCCAGTCCCACGACGATGTTCAGACCAAGCCCGAGTGCGATGTAGGTCAGGCAGGAGATCATGATGTTCGTCTGATACATCCCGGCCACGTGCGGAAAACCGACCGCGACCACGGCGACACAGGCCAACAGGGTCCATTTGGCTGCCGGAATCGAGGTTGCCAGCGTAAGCGACCGCTCAAGCGAGCTTTCCTTGGCCGCGGCACCCTTGTTGAGTTCCTTGCGGGCCAGCATCCAGCGCCAGAGAAAGGACAGAACGAACGTTCCGATTCCGATCAGCGCGAGGTTCAGCCAGCGCCATTCGATGGTGTTCTCAATGGTATCCACACGGATGACCATGATGGGGAAAGTGAGAAACATGAACCACAAAGCCGCCAGCACGGACTTTTTGAGCGACTCGGCAAAGCTGTCGCAACCGGCTGTGAAGAAGAAGGCGAGTCCGCCCTGCGTCCCCTTTTCAGCCACTACGGTGTTGCTCATGATAGTTCCTTGTATTGCTTGCGCCCCGAATGCGGGACAGATTGGTTACACTTTCTGCACCGGCTCCTTACCCATGATTCCGGCGGGGCGGAAAATCAGGATAAGCACCAGGAGGGCGAACGCGAACACGTCCTCGTAATCCGAGGAGACGTAACCGGTGGCAAAGGCCTCGGTCTGCCCGAGGATGAGCGCGCCGAGCATGGCGCCCGGGACGCTTCCGATGCCGCCAAGCACTGCGGCGGTGAACGCCTTGATGCCCGCGATGAAGCCGATGTAGTAGTTGATCTGCCCGATGTGCGAGGCGATGAGCACGCCGCCGACGGCGGCAAGGCTGGACCCAACCACGAAGGTTGCCGAAATGACGGTGTCCACGTTGATGCCCACCAGCATGGCCATTTTGCGGTTCTGCGCGGTGGCGCGCATGGCCTTGCCCAGTCTGGTGAATTTGATGAACATCGTCAGCCCGATGCAGACCAGCACCGTGACCAGCACGATAACCAGTTCCGCGCTGCTGATGATGTGTCCAATCCAGGGAACGTGAAATTCAGGGATCAGGCTGGGGAACGGCAGAAAGTCCGAGGTCTGGGCCAGCATGACGTAGTTCTGCAGGAAGATCGACATGCCGATTGCGGATATCAGCGGAGAAAGCCGCTGGGCGCCGCGGAGCGGTTTGTATGCGATCTTCTCGATGGTGAATCCGTATGCGGCCGAATATATGACCGCTGCCAACAGTGCCAGCACCAGAATAGCGGGAACGGGAAAGCCCGCCGCGCCCAGCACCCCGGCGATAATAAGGCCGGTGAAGGCGCCTATCATGTAGATCTCGCCATGGGCGAAGTTGATGAGCTCGATGATGCCGTAGACCATCGTGTACCCGAGCGCGATAAGCGCGTAGATGCTCCCCCGGGTCAATCCGCCGAAGAAAATCTCAAGGAAATATTCCATCTGTTTCCTATCCGTAAGCTACACAATCAGGGGGCAGACGTTCGGCCTGCCCCCTGTTGATTACGTTATGCCGAACACCCTACTCGGTGATTTCCACGTACTGGCCATCCTTGACCTGATACATGGAAAAGCCGACGCCTTCGGCATCGCCGCGGTCGTCGAACTTGATCTTGCCGAGCGGGGTTTCCACGTACTCGGTGCGCAGGGCTTCAACGATCTTGTCGTAGTCCACGGCTCCGGCCTTCTCAACGGCGTTCAGCAGTGCCTGAGCGGCTGCATAGGCCTGATAGTAGAATGCGCCGGGATCGCTGCCGAACTCTTCCTTGTGGGCGGATTCGGCAACGCTGTAGAGCGGATTTCCGGAAATGTCGCGGGGACCGGTGGCGTAAACGCCCTCGGCGTATTCGCCGGCGACCTTGATGAAGGTTTCGTCCTTCACGCCGTCGTCGGACAGGAAGGGAACTTCGATGTTCTTCTTGCGCATGGAAGTGACGATCTTGGAAGCTTCGGGGTGGTAGCCACCAAAAATGACGCCGTCAGCGCCGGAATTTTTGATTTTCTGGACAACTGCAGAGTAGTCCACGGCACCGGGAGTGACGCCTTCGAACAGGGCGACGCTCATGCCGTCCTCTTCTTCGATGAACTGCTGGCAGAAGGAGGCGAAGCCCTTGCCGTAGTCACCCTTGTCGTGGATGACGGCAATGTTCTTCAGGCCGAGCTTCTTGGCAAAATCGACTTCCAGGCTGGCCTGGGCGTCATCGGATGCGATGGTGCGGAAGAAGTTCGGGTAGTTGCCGCTCTGCGTCAGCGGCGGGTTGGTGGCGGAAGGCGACATGCAGACGATGTTGCCGTCCTTGTAAATTTCCAGAGCGGCCTTGGTGGCGCCGGAGCAGATGTGACCGAGCACGATCTTCACGTCCTCGGACAGCAGCTTGGTCGCCGCGTTGGTGGCCATTTCGGGCTTGCACTGGTCGTCCTGAGCCATGACCTCGACCTGCATACCGAGGACACCGCCCTCCGCATTGATCTTCTTGGCCACGAGCTTGGCGGCGTTCACGGTGGGCAGGCCGTAAGACGCGAGGTCGCCGCTGTGCGCTCCGGCAACGCCGAGCACGAGTTTCTTGGCCTGGGCGGCCTCTTCCTTTTTACCTTCGCCGCAACCCGTTGCAAACAACGCAACGAGCGCGACAACCAGCGCGAAAAGCTTCCAGTGTCCTCTCATCAGATCCTCTCCTGAATACAGTTGGTGCAACAAGACATGGGCGGGCCGCGAACCCACCGACATCCTTGCTGAAAGCGGCCAGCCGGAACGCTCCGGAGGCCGCATTGTGCTTAAGGTTTACATTTTTATTGAGTTTCCCTCGTATGTCAACAAATACCCCATTGAAATCGCTAGTGTCCTATGCTCTCAAGCTCCTTGGTGGCGCGCTCGACCATATCCTTATCGTCCCCTGCATTCTGGATGGCAGTGCGGAACAGGTCGGCAGCCGCGTCGGGCTTGTCCAGAAAATGCTTGTAGATGATGCCCAGATTGAAGTTCACCAACGCATCCTGCGGGTGCTTCTCAAGAAGGCCTTCATACACGGCGGCGGCGTCATGGTAGCGCTTTTGCTGGAAACGGACGATGCCAAGACTCATGAGCACCTCACGATCATCGGGACGCACTTTGTTGGCGCGTTCAAGAAACGGAACGGCACGCTCCCACGCCTGCATCATCATGAAGGCGCTTCCGAGTTCCTTGAGGGCCTTGAAGTTCTCGGGCTCTTCTTCAAGGAGCTTCATGGTGGCCTTGAGCCCCGCCATGTCCTCCGCAGGCATTCCTGCAGTCATGCCCGGGGCCATTCCGCCGCGACGTTCCATGCGTTTTTCCAGCTTGGGGTTGAGCATACGATAGCCCACAGAGGCCGCAAACACCCCGGCCAGAACCACGAAACTCACTGTCAGGACCGTCTTGCGGCCGAATACGGAATCAAGCGTCATCGTCTTCTCCCATCAGTTCGAGTTGGCGGACGCGTCGCGTCAGAGCGTTGGAACGGGCCGCCAGAAAAGCGAGATATCCCGCAACTCCGGCCCAGACCATGGCATTGGCAATGAAAAGATACGTTTCGGCGGACATGGGTCCTCCCTTGTTCTTATTGATCATCCCATACGAGCATCGCGTCGAGGCGAGCCCGCAGGGCAAGCTGTCTGATACGGACTCCCAGAAGAGTCAGCCACATGAATCCGAAGGCGATCAGCCCGGCGAAGACGGTGTGCCACATCTTGGGTGCCATTCCGCCACCCTCGCGAGCGAGCCCGTCAGGATGCGCGCTGCCCCAAAGTTTTGCCGCAAAGAAAACAAGCGGTACATCCAGAAATGCCACGATACCGAGCACGGCGCAGACGAGAGCCTTTCGTTCACCGCCCACAGGCGAGGCGCGCAGGACCAGATAACCAGCGTAGACGTACCACATGATGAGTGCGGTGGTAAGCTTGGGGTCCCATACCCACCAATGCCCCCACTCAGCGCGCGCCCAGACCGATCCGGTAGCCAGCGAGAGGGTGCAAAGCAGGACGCCGATCTCTGCGGCGGCTCCCGCCACGCGATCAAACGCGTCCTTGCGTGTCAGCAAATAACCAAGTCCGGCCAGCGCCACAGTCAGAAAGCTGACCAGCGCCCACCACGAGCACGGCAGGTGAATGTAGAAAATCTTCTGGACCGGGCCGGACTGGGCATAAGGTGCGTAAAACCAGATCATTGCCTGATGCGCCAGCAGAAATGCCCCGGCGAGAAATGCGAATACAGCGGTCCTCTTCATGAAAACTCCGAACGGTTAATCCTCGGCTCCGTATACGAACGGGAACAGAAAAAGCCCGGCCCCGGCAAACAGCGCATCGAACGCAAGCACCAGTCCCATCCAGTCCATGGCTTCATCCACGCCCTGCCCGGAAAATGCCGCGGCAAAGAGCGTGATGCCGGCCAGCAACACTGGCAGAAGCAACGGAAAGACTATGACGGAAAGAAGCGATTCACGAGCGGTCTGGCCCTGCGACAAGGCACCAAGGAGCGCACCCAGAACGCAAAGCCCCACATCAGCACCGGCAAGCGCCGCAAAAAACAGCCACGCCGGACCGTTCACGTCCTGCCCGAGAAAGGCCACGGTCGCCGGGAAGAACACCAGCTGAGAAAGAATCAGCAGGCTCAGTCCGGCCAGTCCCTTTCCAATCCAGACCGAATGAATGGGCACCGGCGAAGAGAGAATCCCCAGCCTCGCCCCTTCGGCTTCTTCAATACTGAACAGGTCGTTGAAAACAAGCACGAGGCAGAAGGACGAAGCCAGCCAGAAGATGGCTCCGGCGGCCTGCGCGGTGATGGCTCCCCCAAGCGGCTTGGACAGGCTGAAAAGGAATATGAGGATCAGGCCCAGCAGGACGGCCTGAACCGGTCCCTGTCCTCCTCCCACAGAGAGGCGCAGGTCCTTGCCCGCGATGAGCATGGCGCGTTTCAGCATGTCGGCCCCTCCGGTTCGTAATCCGCGGCGGGTCCGAAATACTCGACCTTGCGGCCGCCCAGCGCCAGCACCTTGTCGGCGATGTTACGGTCCTCGTGCACATGATGGCTGATCCAGACCACGGCGGTTCCACGATCACGAAACGCATCAATCTCGCGACGCATCATGTCCAGCGACCGAAAATCCAGTCCGGTGCCGGGCTCGTCCAAAAAGACGAGTTCCGGTTCGACCAGAAACACGCGCGCCAGATTCAGCCGCTGCGACATGCCCCGGGAGAATCCGCCAGCCTTTTCTTCTGCAACGCGTGAAAGCCCCACACGCTCCAGAACGGCGGCAACTGCCCGCTCATTCGCATCCACGCCGTACATTCCGGCCCAGAAGCGAAGGTTGGCCGCGGCAGTCATGCCCGGGTAGATGAAGGTTTCATGTCCCAGGTAGGCGCTCTTCTCCGGCTCGACAAGCAGTTCGACCTTGCCGGCGCTTGCGCGTCCCAGCCCGGCCATGATCTTCATGAGCGTACTCTTTCCCGCGCCGTTGCGGCCCGCGAGGAGAAGAATCTCCCCGCGTTTCAGCTCGCACGACACGTTTTTGAAGACCAGCTTGCGTCCAAAGAATTTGGCGGCCTTGCCCACCCTGAGAACCACGTCGCCGGACATCGGCTAGACGGTCCCCTTTTCGCGACGATATAAAGCCAGCCCCATGATGCACATCACGGTCCCGCCGATCCACACCCAGTTCACGAGCGGATTGACGCTGATCTTGAAGCTCACCTCACCCTGCTTGGTCAGACCGAGCACGGTGGCGTAAAGCTCCTCGCCAAGGGACGGAACAACCGCCACCTCCGCGAACTGCTGTCCGGGATAACTACGGTAGATCCGCTTTTCAGGGTGCATGATATCGACCAGCTCGCCGCCCTTCTCGACCTTGAGTCGAGCCGTGAGCCGCGCGCTGAGTTCCTTGGTCTCGTCCTGCACGTGGTCAAGGTAGGTAATGTTATATCCCTCGATGCGCATGGTCTGCCCTTCCGCAAGGGTCACCTCGGCCTCGGCTTTGTACGGTCCGGAGAAGGCTATTCCAAGGGCCATCATGGCTACACCCAGATGAATTCCGTATTGCCCCCACGAGGTCGCATTGCGACGCATGGCCGGAGAGAACACGAACAGGAGCACCACACTGCCGATGGCCGCCACGGAAGAGGCCGCCGCGAACACCGGAAGAGGCTTGTCGTATCCCATGGCGTAAATTGCCACCGCGGAAACCGCGAAGATGATGCAGACGGCAACGAACCCTTTCAGGTCGCGCATGCCGCCCTTCCAGCCGAGCCAGGGACACACGGCGAACATGAGCACGAGCAGGCTGAAGAACGGCAGGGTCACCCGGTTGTAGAAATCAGGTCCGAGCCCCATGGTCTGGTCGCTCCAAATCTGGCTGATCACGGGCCACATGGTGCCAAGTGTTACGACCAGTCCGAGTGCCAGCAGGAACCACGTACAGGCCACGAGCAACCCCTGCCTGCTGGCAAGATCACTCAGGGAACGGGTCACGTGCTTTTCTCCGAGCAGGACGACCAGCCCCGTCAATACAGCCTGAACGACCATGCCGATGACCAGCGGGATCGCCACGGGGCTCTTGCCGAAGGTGTGCAGCGACTCGATGACCCCGCTTCGGGTCAGGTAGGTACTGAACACGCAAAGCAACAGCGTGAGCGAAATGAGCACGACGTTGGTGCGTTGCAGAGCGCCGCGCCGGGCTTCGATGACTGCGGTATGCAGGAAGGCCGTTCCGGCAAACCAAGGGATCAGAGAAGCGTTTTCGACCGGGTCCCATGCCCAGTAGCCGCCCCAGCCCAATTCCATGTAGGACCACCAGCCGCCGAGCACGATACCGGCGGTGAGGAAGACCCACGCAAGGATGTTCCAGTTGCGGGTCAGCTTCACCCAGCTCTTGGGTTCGCCCGCGATGTAGGCAGCCAGAGCCGCGCATCCGGGGACGGTGTAGAGGGCGAAGCCGAGGAACAGAAGGGGCGGGTGGAAGATCATGCCCGGGTTGCGCAGCAGCGGGTTGAGACCGCGACCGTCAAGCGGCGTGGGCACGAGCTTGATGAACGGGTTGCTCCAGCAGGTGAGCAGGAGCAGGAAAAATGCTTGAAACATCATGAAAAAGACCCAGAAGAACAGCTTGGTGCGATCTTCAAGGGCCTTGTATTTCGGGGAAAAGGCGAAAAGTACGCCGCACACGGCGATGATCAGCTCCCAGAAAAGAAGCGACCCGGCTCGTCCGCCCCAGAATCCCGTGATGGTGTAGATGAAGTTGAGGGTCTCATCCACATTTTCATAGACGTAGAGGAACGAATAGTCCCGCGCCATGAGGGCGGCAAGCAGGATTGCCGAAGACGTGACCACGCAGGCGGCGGCTCCGAAGCTGCCGAACTCCACGGCACGGAGTCCTTCTCCTGTGTCTTTCCAGGCCGATCTGGCTGCCCATGCAGCGGCGAAGAGTGAAAGTAGCAATCCTGCGAGCAGGACGCCGTAGGCTGTCAGATGCATGCAAACTCCTTGTCGAGTACGAGTCGCAGTTCAGGGATGAAAGTTTGCCGCTTGTAGACTGCGGATGGGGTTTTGGCAAGCATGTGAAAATATTTTCACGCCTCTTAGGCGTTCTCGTCCATTGATTCACTCTGCTCTTTGTATTTCGAGGGGCATTTGGTCACCAGCGTACGTGCTTCAAACACGTTTTTCTGGTGATTCATGCCGCCTTCCACGATGACTTCCACGCCCGGCTCGAACGTGTCGGGGATGGAGCCGCTATATTCCACACGCACGGCCCGACCCGGTTCCAGCTTGTCCAGCAGGTCAAAGGAGACGCCTATGCCGCCGTCGCGATCAACGTTTTCCATGGCGACCTTGCCGAACAGGCGCGCGTGCTCCAACTGGGAGCTGTCGGCCGCGAGGGCCTCATTCACGTTGAGGAAGTACACTGAATCCTCGGTGAGCCCGGAGTACACAAGGTAACCGAACCCGCCCAGAAAGAGGAATATGGCCGCGAGATACACGGCTTTGGAGTTCTTCTTCGCCATTATTTCTTTCCGTCCTGTTTTTTGCTCTTCTTTTTCGGCTCGTCCCGGCGAGTCAGTTCATCGCGGCGCGCGCGGGCCAGTTCTCGCATGTCCACGACCTGATCCGTCTCGTCCACGATCTCGCTGCCGAGTATTTCTTCAAGCACGTCTTCAAGCGTGACAACCCCGGCGACGCCGCCGTATTCGTCCAGCACCACGTAAAGATGCACCCTGCTGCCAAGAAACTGCACCAGCAGCTTGTCCAACGTCAGGGTTTCAAGCACGAAGCGTACCGGCTTCATCATGTCGGCCAGAACCCTGTCGTTCTCGTCGTTGGCCAGCGCCTCGAACACCTGCCTCCGATACACGACGCCCACGATGTCCTCAGGGTTGTCGTCATACACCGGGATGCGGCTGTGCGGCCACGAAGGCTGCGACTCGCGGGCCTCATCGACAGTCATGTCCGCCGGCAGGGAAAAAACCACAGTTCGCGGCGTCATGATCTGTTCCACCGTCTTCATGTCCAGCGAGAGGATGTTTCGTATGGAAACCTCCTCGTACGCCTTGATGGTCCCGGAGCGACGCGTCAGGCTGACTATGGCCCTGATGTCATCCTCGGTGTGACCGGGGGTGCCGTCACGCCTCCTGACAAGCCTCGCCATGGCTCCGCAGAACCAGATAACCGGCTTCAGAATCCATATGAGCCCGCTTAACGGACGAGCCAGAAGCGGCGCGATGCGCTCGTTGTAATCGACTCCGATCGTCTTTGGAAGTATTTCTGACAGAATAAGTATGAAAACCGTGAAGGCAATGGTGAACAGCCAGAGAGTGTCCTCTCCGTAGACGTTTCCCCATGCCCAGCCTGCTACGGCGGCACCCGCCGTATGGGCCACGGTGTTAAGGGTCAGAATCGCCGTAATCGGCTCTTCGACGTTGATGCGCAGGCGCTCCAGAAGGTCGGCGCCTTTGCGTTTTTCCTTTTTGAGCTTTTCTATGGCGCTCGGGGGGAGCGAATAGAGGGCTGCCTCCGCAACGGAGCAATAGGCGGAGACGAGAGTGGCCACCCCGACGGCAATTATCAGTTCCAGCATTTCCTTTCCTTGAAAAAACCCGGCCGCAGGCCGTAACCGATTTCGAGAATACCAGATGCCCGCGCCCGCTGCAACAGCGTCTGATCTTGACAATCCGAGGGATTCCGGCAGACTGCCCCGATGATTCGGAACGGGGAAAAACAGGGAGATACGGCGGTTGTCGTACGGCTTGGCCACCTCGGGGACGTGGTGCTTGCCACCGGCGTGCTCGACTGGTGGAAACGCACGCGCAATCTGTCCTTCGTTTTCATCACCCGTCCCGGCAATGCCGACGTGCTGGAGGAGCACCCTGCGGTAAAAGAAATTGTCGAAGTGGAGCCGTCAGGCATGAGCCTGCGGGCCTGGATCGCCCAGTGCAAGCAACTCTCCCGCCATTTTCACGGCCTGCCCCTGATCGACCTGCATGGCGTGCTCCGTACCCGCGTCCTCGCCCAGTGCTGGCGCGGAAGGGTCTTTCGATACCCCAAGAAAGGGATACTGCGCAGGCTTTACGGCACAACCCGCATGAGACTGTTCGCCCGTGCACTGGAACAGACCAACGTGCCCCAGCGGTATGCCATGGCGCTGGACAAGGTCCCCCCCGGAAGAATCGAGCTGCTCCCGAAAATCCACCTGAACGACGGCGACAGGTACGCCGCGCTCGGCGCACTCAAGGATATTGACGGAACGCCGCTGGTGGCGCTTCACCCCTACGCGACACATCCCGCCAAGCAGTGGCCTGCGGAATACTGGGAAGAGCTGGCGAGCCAACTGGATCTGGCCGGGATCAACTGGGTCTGCATCGGCCGCAACGACGTCCCGCTCTTTTCCGAGACTCCGCGCGATCTCACCAACACGACCGGACTGCGCCAGACCTGCGCCGTGCTGGAACGGGCCGACGTCCTCGTGACCAACGACTCAGGCCCCATGCATCTCGCCGCCGGCGTGCGCACCCCGGTGGTCGCACTCTTCGGCCCCACCGCTCCGGCATGGGGGTTTTATCCCGCCGGACGCAATGACATGGTGTTGGAGCGTCCCCTCAAATGCCGTCCATGCTCGCTGCATGGCAAACGCGGCTGCACCAACGGTCTTGAATGCCTCGCCTCCATCACCCCACACGAGGCCATGGTCGCGATTCAGAACATCCTTACCGCCTGATCCATAACGCGCATTTCCTGCGCACCGACCGCACGGAATGCACTCCTTACAAATCCTTGGCTCCGGAAAAGCCCGGTTTCACGGCGTTCGGCCGCCCGGCACGGACCTTGCCTCTGTCCTGTCATGACAACCTCAACAGGAGACTCCGTCATGACCACCTTCTACAGGGCACTCATCCTTATTGCCTTCGTGCTGGCCGCCCCTTCGGCCTTTGCCTCCGACCTTCCCGCGGACATGATGCTTTCCGCCCCGGACGGCTGGGAAGCACGGCGTCCGGCAGTTCCATTCTCGCACACGCTGCACGACCGACTGGATCCGGGCCAGTGCGCCACCTGTCACCATGAATGGGACGGCAGCGGCCAACCTGCAAGCTGTTCCTCTTCCGGATGCCATGACCAGCAGGGACGACGCGAGGCTCGCTCGTTCTACCGTGCTTTCCACGACCGGTCCGACCAACGAAGCTGCGTGGGTTGCCATTCCACCGCCAGACGAGCGGGGTCAACGGATGTTCCCGTATCCTGCGGCGACTGCCACGTCCGCAACTGACCGCCGGTTCAAAAAGGACGGGGCCACCGCAGTGCGGTGGCCCCGTCCTTTCATGATATTGCGGGCCGCAGCCTAGAACAGCGGCGGCACTTCGAATTCCATTGTTTCCTTCGTCTTTGGATGCATGAAACGAAGATACGTGGCGTGAAGTTTCAGCTGGCCGGGGCCGGTTCCCGACCCGTAAAGCCTGTCGCCCACGATGGGTATACCGAGTCCGCCGGGTTCCGCCGCATGCATTCTGAGTTGGTGGGTACGTCCGGTAAGCGGAACAAACTCCACGCGGGTCCGGCCATTCTCTATGGCAATGCGCTTCCAGAGCGTTGTCGCGGGCTTGCCGCGTTCAAAGTCAACGACCTGATAGGGACGGTTATCCACGTCCAATCTCAACGGCAGATCCACCCTGCCCTCCTCCTCTTCCAGAACTCCGTCCAGCAGGGCCACATACCGTTTCGAGACTTCCCGGTCATGAAACTGCTGGGAAAGCTCCCGCTGCGCCCGGGCTGTAAGGCCGAGCACAAGTATGCCGGAAGTGTCCATGTCCAGCCGGTGAACCGTGGGATATTTCCGACATTCAGGGAACATTTCCTGAACGCGAGTCACCACGCAATCCTGATTTTCCGGCCCTTTTCCGGGTACGGAGAGCAGCCCGCTGGGCTTGTTGACAACAACAAGCTTCCTGTCGAAATACAAAACATCCAGTTTTTTCTCGTTCATTGAAAACTCGCGATTATTGGGCCTTCCGGCGAAAATGAGCGTCATGAAGGAGCGAAAACTAGCTTCGCCTTCAAGTCGTGGCAAGGATTTCCTTACTTTCCACAGGCAGTTGAAAACCGTCTGCCCATCATTCTAACCAAGTTGACATACCATTGAAACATTACGGATATTCTAAGGACTTAAAACAGACCTGAGGAAGAATGGCAAAAGAACGTCATCTGGAGAAAGCGCTGCTTGAAGCACGCAGGCGCATCGCGGAACTCGAAAACGAGCTTGATAGCCTGCGTCGCAGCCACGGGGTGGCCTTTGTGGGCGACTCGCCAAAATGCCGCAACGCTGAGGATTCTTACGTAAAACGCGACGCGGTTCCGGGGTTGCCTATCAAGATTCGCCGCCTTCGCATCCTTCTGGTCGAGGACAGCCACGACAACGTTCGCGTCATTCGCGCGTTTCTGGACCGCATGGGTCAGAATCTCACCGTTGCCGGCAACGGACATGAGGCCATGGAACTGCTTTCGGGCAAACCGTTCGACCTAGTGCTCATGGATGTGGAACTGCCCATAATGAGTGGCCTCGACGCGACGCGCCACATTCGGTCCGGCGCGGCCGGTGAAGCGGCAAAGGACCTGCCGATCATCGCCCTGACGGCTCACGCCGAACCGGGATTCCGCGAGCTCTGCCGCGAAGCCGGGATGAATGAAAGCCTTGCCAAGCCCGTTTCAATGGCCCAGATCGCACAGGCCATCGCGCATGTGCAAGACGGAATGCCCGGCAGCATGGCTTCACATGATGCCTTCGACACCGAAACGGTACTCGAAGCACTCGACGGCGACGTCGCGCTGCTCATGGAACTGTACAGAATATTCATACGAACCGCCCCGCAACGTCTTGAGGAAATCGAGACCGCCGTGGCTGAAGGCAATTTTGCCCTCGCCACTCACGTTGCACACGCTTTCAAGGGGAATACGGCCACCATCGGCGCCACTCGGCTCCACGCGACCATTGTCGAGCTGCATGAAGCACTCATGACAGAAAAGATTGAAACAGCGGCATCCATGCTCACCACGGTCCGAAATGAAACAGCAATCGTGTTGGATATGCTTCTTGAAAAACTTGGGGATACGCCTCCCTGCAACGAGTGACGGGAACCATGGCAAGACTGCATATCATAGATGATGACGAAATGACCTGCATGACGCTTGAGCATCTGGCCATGCAGATGGGGCATGCCGGTGGGTCATCCACGTCACTGACGCAGGGCCTTCTGTCCGTTGCGCAAACATCGCCGGACCTGTTATTTCTCGACGTGAACCTGCCCGACGGCAATGGCCTTGAGGCCATGAACGAACTGCGCGAGCGAGCGGGCGATCCCGTGATCATCATCGTGACGGCCATGGGCGATGCGGAAAGCGCGGAAGTCGCCATCCGCAGCGGGGCCTGGGACTACTTGCAGAAACCGCTCTCTCTGCCCAAACTCAAGCATTCCGTCGAGCGCGCGCTGCGTTTCCGGCAGCGCCACCTCTCCCCCCAGACCAGAGGGACCAAACGCGACGGCATTATCGGCACCAGCCCGAAATTTCAGGAATGCCTCAAGCTCATGTCCAGCGCGGCCACGAGCGACATTTCCACCCTCATCACCGGCAAGACCGGCACGGGCAAGGAGCTCTTTGCGCGGGCCATTCACGAAAACAGCGCCCGGTGCAAAGGATCGTTCGTGATTGTGGACTGCGCCTCGCTGCCTGAAAATCTTGCGGAGAGCACGCTATTTGGTCATCGCCGCGGCGCGTTCACCGGAGCGGAGAACACACGCCAGGGACTGGTGGCTCAGGCAGACGGCGGCAGTCTTTTCCTTGATGAAATTGGCGAGATGCCTCTCGCCGCCCAGAGGGTGCTTCTTCGCGTGCTGCAGGAAAAGTCCTTTCGTCCGGTTGGCGGCGACAATGTCATTACAAGCGATTTCCGGCTCATCGCGGCCACCAACCGCGACCTTGACCGGGAAGTGCGCGAAGGCCGGTTCAGGGAAGATCTACTATACCGGCTCAAGGGGTTCAGCATCGACCTGCCGGTGCTGGCCCGGCGACAGGAAGACATCCGACCACTGGCAAGGCACTTTGTTCAGCACCATTCCCGCCACGGGCTTACCAACACCATAAGCGAAGAGTTCATGCAGGCGCTGGAAAACTATGACTGGCCGGGCAATGTCAGAGAGCTCGCGCTTACCATAGAGCGCGCTCTTGCCGCGGCACAAAACGACTCCGCGTTGCTGCCCGAGCATCTTCCCACGGAACTTCGCGCACGGGCGGTCGGCGCCGCCCTCGCCAGGCCGAGGCACCTCCATGGCGAATCCTCCGCAACCGGGCTGCCTGCCTTCAAGGATTTCAAAGCCCGGCAGGCGCTACTCGCAGAGAAAACATACCTTGAACAGCTTGTCGCAGAAGCTGCAGGCGATCCTCAAAAGGCCCGAGACATCTCCGGTCTTTCCAAAAGCCGCATGTACGACCTGCTCAAAAAGCACGACCTTTCGCTGACCTAGACCGAGTCCTGTCAGACAGGACTCGGTCTTGCTGAACAGGACCCGGTCTGATTAAGCAGGACATTCCACACCCCCACCGGCTGCACCGTCCGAGCCAAATTAAAACTATCACCCCACGATAGCTGAACTTTATTAATAATAGCTAATCCCTATTCCTCCGGTACGCTTCTTGTTTGCATGTTCCCAAACAGCAACGCATAGCATGACGAGGAATTCACGATGTTTTTCGCCAATTTGAAGATAGGGGTGAAGCTATCCATAGGCTTCGGTCTGGTGCTCGCCATATTTCTTGCTCTGGGATTTCAAACCAACAACTCCCTGACGACACTGGGTGAGTTTCAACATGAAGGAGCGCACCGCGCCGAGGATGCGGTGGCCATAAGCGCCGTGGACTCAAGGCTCGAGAACTTCTACTCCATATTCAGCGACGCGGTCATGACACGCGACGCTCGGACCGCACGTACCGACTTCGCCGAATTCCGCCCCATGGCGGAGAAGGATATCGAAACAGTCGAAACGGTAGCTCGACAGATTTCCGGGGAGCGGGCCGCAGACAGGTTTGCGAAAGAGTACCAAGAGTATCTGGAATTGTTCGAGCAGGAACTGCTCCCCGCGCTGGAGTCGCCCGACACAACCGTTCGGGAACTCATGCCGTTGGTCAAGCGTGCAAGAGTTCTGCGTGATGCCACCATGGACGAACTCGATCCCATACTGGTCGAGATCACCAACGAAATGCACGCGGCCGATGAGGCATTCGACTCGCTGCACGAAAGCACCCTCTCCACCATGCTGACAACCACGGGCGCAGCCATCCTCTTCGCCCTGCTGGTTTCAACGCTCATCAGCCTGAGCATATCACGTCCCATGGGGCGGCTGGCCGTCCGGGCAGACGATATCGCCTCAGGCCGGTTCCGAATCGAACTCGACAAGGATCGCCGGGACGAGGTGGGCGCCGTAATCCGCTCCCTTGCACGAATTCGCGATACCTGTGCGCATCTGCAGGAGGAGACAACACGCATGACGCACGAGATATCCCTTGGCAGACTTACTAAACGCGCCGAAACCAAAGAGTTCGAAGGGGAATTCTCCAGCATCATGGAGGATGTAAACGAACTGGCCGACATTTATCTCGATTATCTCGACAATGTCCCTTCCCCCTTGATGACCATCGATACGGATCACAACATTCTGTTCATCAACAAGGCCGGAGCTGCCGCCGGTCACACCAGCGGCAAGGCGCTCGCCGGGACCAAGTGCTGGGACCATTTCAAGACCGACGACTGTCAGACGGACGACTGCGCATGCGCCAAAGCCATGCAGAGCCTCATGAATGAGTCATCCCAGACCGCGGCCCACCCCGCCGCCGGTGATCTCGACATTTCCTATTCAGCACGCCCCATCAAGGATCAGCAAGGCAACGTGGTGGGTGCCATTGAGCTCGTCACCGATCTGACCGAGATCAGGCAGGCCGAAAGGCGCATGGTCCGCATTGCCGAGTCCGCAGAACGCATTTCCCAGCGCCTTTCCGTTGCCACCCAGCAACTTTCCGCACAGGTGGAACAGGTCAGCGCCGGGGCGCGTTCACAGCGCGACCGTGTTGGTGAGACAGCCACCGCCATGGAGCAGATGAATGCAACCGTGCTGGAGGTCGCCCGTAACGCTAGCAGCGCTTCCGCAAGCTCCAACGACGCGCGGTCCGAGGCGGAACGCGGTGCCGAGATCGTCGGGCAGGCAGTACAGGCCATTTCGGAAGTTCACAGCACGGCGACACGCCTTCAGGAAAACATGCGCCAACTGGGTGGCGAGGCAGACGCCATCGGCAAGGTCATGGACGTGATCACCGACATCGCCGACCAGACGAACCTTTTGGCGCTCAACGCCGCCATTGAAGCAGCCCGTGCAGGCGAAGCCGGACGCGGATTTGCCGTGGTGGCGGACGAAGTGCGAAAGTTGGCGGAGAAAACCATGGGCGCAACCAAGGAAGTAGGCCAGAGCATCACATCCATTCAGGAATCCGCGAACACAAACCTCAGAAATGTCGATCAGGCCACGGAGACCGTGGACCGTGCCACCAGACTCGCCAACGACTCCGGCGAGGCCCTGAGCACCATCGTCCGTCTTGCCGGCGACAGCGCCACACAGGTGGAAGGCATCGCCACCGCATCCGAAGAGCAATCCGCGGCATCGGAACAGATCAACGCCACCCTCGACGATGTGAACAGCATAGTGGGCCAGACCACGGATGGCATGATGGAATCATCACAGTCAGTGAAGGAGTTGCACGACATGACTTCAGAACTCAATGAGCTGATCATGGAACTTCAGCAAACCGGCAAGGACGAAAAGGCGGCCTAGCACATGGTTTTCCGCTCTAGCTCTTCCGCCTCCCAAGAAGTCGGTCCAAGCGTCGCGCCAAGACGCATCCTCGTGGCCGACGACGAGGAACTCACAAGGCATCTCACGGGCGGTCTCGTCGAGCAGATGGGGCACGAGGCCATCCTTGCGAAATCGGGCGAAGAGGCCCTTGGGCTGCTGGATGACAGCATCGACATGGCCCTGTTGGACGTTCTCATGCCCGGCATGGACGGATTTGAGCTGACAACGGCCATCCGCAACCGTGACGATATCGAGGACATTCCCATCATCCTCATCACCTCTCTCAATGGCCGAAAGGAACGGCTGGAAGGTGCGCGGGCAGGCGCCAATGACTTCATCACCAAACCCGTGAACAAGACGGAACTGGCAATAAGGATGCAGTCGCTGCTGCGGATGCGGGATTACCAACAGCGCGAGAGGGAGCACAGACAGAAACTCGCACGCACGGTGGAAGAGCTTGAGCGCGCCCGTTCGGATATGGAAGACCAGGTCGAACAGCGGACGAGGGAACTGCTCGAATCAAACCGCTCGCTGGAACGGGAGATCAGCCGCCGCCAGTCGGCACAGATGGAGTTGCAGCTTCTGGAGGAGATTTTCAAGAATTCGCTTCAGGGCATCACCATCACGGACGCCAATGCGGATATCATCAAAATCAACCCGGCATTCAGCGCCATCACAGGCTACAGCCCTACCGAAGTCGAGGGACGTAATCCGCGAGTACTGAAATCCGACAAGCACGAGCCAAGATTCTACCGCAGGATGTGGGAGGAAATAGTCGCGCATGACCGTTGGTCAGGCGAGATATGGAACCGCCGAAAAAGTGGTGACATTTACCCTGAATGGTTAAACATATTCGCTTTCAGAAACGAAGAGGGCGAAGTCGTCAACTATGCGGCGATCTTCCATGATCTCAGCGAAAACAAGAAGAAGGATGAGCGCATAGCGTTCCAGTCCCAGCACGACGCCCTGACGGAGCTGCCAAACCGAAACCTGCTGTTGGACAGGCTCCGTGTTGCGCTTAAAAATGAAAAGCGCACCGCACTGCTGTGCATCGACATAAACAATTTCAAGCACATAAACGATTCATACGGGTATCGTACCGGTGATTCCATTCTGCAGGAAGTTGCCCGGCGGCTGGAAACGCTGGCGGCACCGGGGGATACCGTCGCCCGCGTCGGCGGGGACCTGTTCGCCTTCATGATGCATGAACCTTCCGACGTTCAAGAGATCGCGGGACTGGCACGGGAGATTCAAAAATCCATCGCCACTCCGATCAAGACCCATGGCGGCGCATTGGAACTCAGCAGTCGCATCGGCATTAGCATCTTCCCGGACGACAGCCGCAGGCACGAAACCCTGCTCGGTCAGGCCGAACTCGCCATGGAGCGCACAGGCGACGGTATCCACGACAGATTTCGTTTTTTCACCAGCCGCATGAACCGACGGATGACGCGCAGGATGGAACTGGAAAGAAAGCTTCGTTCCGCCCTCGCCAACGAGGAGTTCCGGCTGTACTACCAACCCAAAATCGAGATCGCCACCCGTCGCGTGACAGGATGGGAGGCATTGCTTCGGTGGGAAAACGACGGCCAGATCATCAGCCCCGCAGAGTTCATCCCCCTGACCGAGGAGACAGGGCAGATCGTCGCCATTGGAGAATGGGTCATAGCCCGCGCCTGCCGAGACATGAAACAGCTCGGCCTGTCGGATCGCACTGTCTCGGTAAACCTTTCGCCACTTCAGTTCGGACGCAGCAATCTGGCGGCAACCATACTCTCCATCGTCTCCGAACACGAAATTGAGGCGAACAGGCTGGAACTCGAAATAACCGAGAACAACGCCATGACCAACGTGCATGAGAGCGTCGCCCGTCTCAAGGCGCTCTCCAGAGCCGGATTCCGGCTGTCAATCGACGACTTCGGCACAGGCTACTCTTCGCTTTACTATCTGAAGGAGTTCCCCATCGATGTTTTGAAGATCGACAAATCATTTGTTCTGGATCTTGAGAAAGACGCCAGCAGCAGCATGATCGTGGCCTCGATCATCGACATGGCAAAGAACTTCCGCCTCAAGGTCGTGGCGGAAGGCGTGGAGACCGCCGAGCAACTGCAAATCCTGACGCAACTCGGCTGCGATCAGGTGCAGGGCTACTACTTCGGAAAACCCGTGCCCGTGGATCAAATCCTCACGGAGCTACCCGACTCGGAATAGACGCTATTTCGGCAGACGGAACGTAACCGTCGTTCCACTCTGCTCTCCGGTTGTCATCGTGATATCACCGTCCATGGCTTCAGACATGAGCCTTGCGCTGTAAGTGCCAAGCCCGGTCCCCTTCTCCTTGCCGTGGGTAACGTATTTGCCGAAGAAGTCGTCTCGGACCTCCTCGGGCACGGTACCGAGGTTGTGCACCGCAAGTGCGTGGTGCCTCTCGTTAGTGAACAGCATCACATCCACCGCGCTGCCGAAGGGCGAAGCCTCCACGGCATTTGCCACGAGGTTGCTCATGAGTGTGTTGATGAGCAGTTCGTCGGCAGTGACCATGTAATTGGAAGCACTGGCGAGATCCGTGCCGTTGATGGCGATCCGGATTCGTACCCCCCTGACGTGTGCCAATGACGCCAGATCAGCGGCGACGCGTTTGAGAACCCTGCACATGTCAACGGACTTCGGCTGGTAGACGTACTGGCCCGTTTCCATCTTGTAGAGATCCAACGAGAGATTGACCTGCGTGAGCATCCGATACCCGGCCTGCTCGATGGTATGCAAAAGTTCCTTCTGTTCTCTGGTGAGATTTTCGTCCTGCTGCATGGCCTGTGGAAGCCCGATGATGCCCGAGAGCGGGCTCCTGAGATCATGGATCATCATGCGGTCCACATCGGCCTTGAGTTGCTCAAGTTCCTTGCGTTCGCTGATGTCGTCCACCACCCAGATGACGCCTTCTTCCAGAGCGGGGGGATTCACGGCCTTACCTGAGAGGCTGCACCATATCCGATGCCCTTCCTTGGTTTTCAGAGGGTATTCCACCTGTCGGACCCGGCCGTTTTTCAGCGCCTCGTAGTGCTCGCGCTCAAAACGCCGTGCATCATCGGGAGTCACGTGCAGCAGTGAGACATGCTTCCCGGTCACCTCATCCTCGGTATAGCCGAACATACGCTCAAACCGCTTGTTGACGCGATGCATCCGGCGATCGCCCTTGAGGTAAATGGTGACCAGCGCGCTGCTGTCGAAGATGCTTTCGAACTCGCCCACCTTGCGCTTCAGCTCTTTCTCGATCAGCACCAGATCGGTAATGTCGCGGGACATGCCGAAAAGTCCGATGATGTTGCCGCCATCGTCGAGCAGAGGCCACTTGTTGCTGCTCACCCAGCCGATTTCCCCGTCCGGACGCATGTAGGCTTCCTGCACCCCGAGAAGAGACTTACCCTCCGCAATGACCGGGCGTTCTGTTTTCAGGTATTCCACGGCATGTTCTTCAGGAAAAACGTCCTGATCGGTCTTGCCGAGCATGTCGCGCCAGTGTGCGTGCCCCGTAAGTTCGGCCATGGACTGGCTTACGGCGGTAAAACGGTGACCCGCATCCTTGAAGTAAAGAAAGTCGGTGGTATGATCGAGCATGGCAACGAAGGTGTTGGTCAGCTCCTGAAGTTCCTGCATGGCTACGGACTTCTGCCGCTCCGCCCTGACCCGTTCCGTGATATCGCTGAACGAGACCATGAGCGATCCCACAGAGCGGCACTCGTACTCACCGGTCGACTCCTCAAGACGTGAGCCCTCAAGCCGCATATTGAGCGGCCTTCCCTTTGCGGGCTGCAGACGCAATTCAAGCCCTTTGTTGCCCGGCTGGTTGAAAAAGGCCTTATAGCGCCCGAGAAAAACGTTCCTGTCGCCATCAGCCAGAAAGACGGTAATGCCCTTGCCCACCATATCCGCATGCGTATACCCGAGCATTTCGCACAGGGTGTTGTTCACGTCGCGCACTACCCCATCGCGGTCCAGCAGGGCATATCCCACCGGAGCCTGATGGAAGAGGCGTTCATAGCGGTTCCGCGCCCGCGTGAGCGCGGTCTGGGCGCTTCGAAGCTCTTCGTTCTGGATTTCCAACTCGGCCTGATGAATCTGCAGTTCGTGCAGCACTTCATCGAAATTGCGCCTCAGGCACTCCGCCTCATTGGAGCCACTCTCGTCGACTATGTTCTCCGCCTGACGACGCAAACGCTCAAACTGCTTTTCGAACTTCATTTTCTTCCCCGCTAGCCGGTGGATTCTTCCGCGCTGCCGGAATCCTGCTCACCAATGTCCATGATGTTGCCGATGACTTTGAGCACCTTCCCGTTATCCAGAACCGGACTCGCCGTCGTACGGATGGTGGTGGACCGCCCGTTCAGATCAGTGAACGGGAATTCCAGGTCATAAGGGACGCCCTCTTCGACGCATTTCCTGAATGCCTCGCGTATGACCGGCACGTCCTGCTGCCGGTAACAGGAAAGACTTCTGTCAATATGCTCGGAAGAGCCGCCGGGCACTTCTTCCGGATTCATGCCGTGAATGCGATAGACTTCATCCGTCCAGAACATGCTTTCACGTTCCACGTCCCATTCCCAGCCGCCAACGGATACAAGGCTCTGGGTGGCGTTGAGCAGATCGGTCATGCGCCGAAGCTCCTTTTCCTGCCTTCGCTTGCGCGTCGTATCCCACACTGCGAAAGCCTGCAGGCCATCGGGCTGGTCGGGATCCGTGGGCGCAAAACTGAGCAGCGCGGGAAAGTCCGTTCCGTCGTTGCGTCTCAGGGTGGCTTCCATGGTTACGGTGCCTGCATCGTCTCCGGCCTCTTCACGAATGCGGCCAACCCGTTCGAACTCTTCATCCGAAGAGAACATGACGCGAGTAGATTTTCCCACAAGCTCGCTCTCTGCATATCCCAAAAGCTTGCAGGTCTGGCCGCTGATCTGGCGAAAGACACGCCCCTCGACCACGCCGAGTCCCACGGGAGCGGCTTCAAAGATGCTGCGCATCCGGGCAGCGCTTCGGGAAAGCTTGCTCTCTGCACGCTTGAGGCCCGAGATGTCGATGAGCGTAATGACCAGCCCGGATGACTGGGAGCTGTCAATCCGGTACGGCAGCACGCGCATGAGAAACCACTCGCCCTCAATCGTGGTCACTTCCCGCTCAAGAGATTTCTCCGTGGTAAGAACTTCTTCTGCCACTTCAAGCGGGTCCGCTTTCAGGTCATGCGAAATATGAGACAGCGGTCGCCCGATATCCCCCTGCACGAGCCGGAATATCCGCGTGGATTCCGGGGTGTACTTTCGAACCTCCAGATTCTCGTCCAGGAAAAGCGTCGGGATTCTTGTCGCGGCCATGAGGTTGTCGAGGTCGTTGGTCATTTCGGTCAACTCAAGAATCTTCGTCTGATACTCCGCGTTGACCGTATGCAGTTCCTCGTTGACCGATTGCAACTCCTCGTTGGTGCTTTGCAGCTCCTCGTTGCTAGCCAACAGCTCCTCGTTAGTGGCCTGAAGTTCCTCATTGGATGTTTCGAGTTCCTCCACAGTGGCTTGCAGATTCTCGCTCTTGAATTGCAGCTCCTGCTCCAGATCCTTGATGCGCTGCTCCGCCTCCTGATTGATGTCGAAATCCCGAACGTTTTCCGGGCAGACATCCTCGGGCTTGACCTGTTCGCGCAGAAAAATGGCGGCAAGATCAAGCTGGCCGGGCATGCTGGACATGGGATGAATGCCCAGTTCGACCATGCGCTGATCCCCATCGTTGCCAAGGCGGATATTGCCGTATCGCAGACTCTCCCCCGTCTTGAAGACGCGTTGCAGCCCCGTGGCCAGCGGAATGGCCAACTCCCGCTCCGCCATTTTGGTCACGTCGTTCACCTGTCTGCCTGCCGGCGGTCTGAGATACCCCGAAGCATCCCCTGCCAGATGAATCAGCTCCAGGTTTTCATTGACCACGGCCGCAAGCGAGGAAAACTCGGAGGACATCCGCTGCAGCAACTGCTCCTGAATCCTCTCTTCGGTTCTGGAGGTCGCGCGGTTCGGAGCCTTGACCTGAAAACTCGGTTTCTGAACGGCCTCCGGAATACTGACCGGCTGCTTCGCGAGACTTGAAGCCCGCCCGGTTCCCCGGGAGCGGAACACCTTGCATTTGTGGCTCAGTGTTTCGAAATGTTTGGCTGCCTCGCCCATGGTTTCGCTGGTGCCCAGCAGAAGCAACCCACCGGGCCGCAGGGAGAAGTTGAAATGATCGACGACCTTTTCCTGAAGCACGGGCTGAAGATAGATCATCAGGTTGCGGCAGCTGATGAGGTCGATGTTGGTGAACGGCGGGTCCTTGATGAGATTGTGCTGGGCGAAGACCACCATCTCGCGCGTCTTGCGGTCCACCTGAAAATGATCGTCGCGCCGGATGAAATAGCGCGAGAGTATGCCTTCCGGAAGATCGGCGGCAATGCTCTCGGGATACAGGCCATTGCCTGCAAAAACGATGGCATCGCGGTCGATGTCTGTGGCGAATATCTTGACGTTCACCGCACGGCCGGATTCGCGCTGGGCCTCTTGGGCGAGTATCGCCAGCGTATACGCTTCCTCCCCGGTGGAGCAGCCGGCCACCCAGAACCGCAGCTCCGAGGTCTCGCTGTGCTCCATGAGGTCCGGCAGCCAGTTTTCCTGCAACTGATAAAAGACGGTCTCATCACGGAAAAAACTGGTCACGCCGATGAGCAACTCCCGGTAGAGCGTGGTCAGCTCGCCGGGTCTCGACTGAAGAAACTCCGCATACTCCCTGATGTCGGATATCTGGTTCACCGTTAGCCTGCGCTGGATGCGGCGCATGACGGTGCTCTGCTTGTAGTACGTGAAGTCCACCTTGGTCTTTTCACGAAGCATCGAGAAAATGCGCGCAACCCCGTCGTCGTCCTGTACCACCGGGCTTTCGGCTCCGGCAGCACGATTCACGGGATGACTGATGAATGAGACCAGCTTTTCCGGCATCTGCTCTGGGGGCAGGTCGATATCAACGAGTCCCGTACTCTTGGCCGCACTGGGCATTCCGTCAAAGCGTGCGCTTTCGGAATCCTGCACGAGAACCATGCCACCGTATTCCTTGAGCGCACGCACACCGCGAACACCATCGCTTCCCGTGCCGGAAAGGATTATTCCCACGGCACGTTCTCCAGCGTCCTCGGCCAGCGACAGGAAAAAGGTGTCAATGGGCAGGTTGGGCACATGACGTTGCTGAAAATCCCGCAACACGAGTTTTCCGTGGAAAATTCTCAGCTCTTTCTTGGGTGGAATGAGATAGACGGTGTCCGGCTCTACCCTCATGCCTTCTTCGGCACGCTTCACGGGCATGGATGTCCGCTTGGACAACAGCTCCACCATGAGGCTTTTGTGATCCGGTGAAAGGTGCTGGATCACGATGAAGGCCATGCCGCTGTCCGTCGGCATGTGCGTAAAGAACGTATCCAGCGCTTCCAGCCCCCCGGCTGACGCGCCGATGCCCACGTAGTAGGTCGGGGCGTTCCCCTGCGTGTCATCACTTTGGCTCATGAACAGATTCCTTGCAGCAAGCGGTTGAAATTGAATTCGTTTTACAACGGCCCCGGTCTTTTTTCCGGACCGGCGGGGCTTCCGGAGTGTCATTGTGAACAGGGAATCGGATTTATAAGAACCAGTATCATCTTCACATATGCCTTTCAATCGCAAAGGTCCCAACGCGTGCTTGACAGGGGTTAATCAATCGATTAATCAACCTCTCCATGTCAAAACGTCAGGCCATAATCAACGCCGCCGCCGAGCTCTTCGCAAAGCACTCCTACAACTCGGTGGGCATCCGCGACATCACCTCCCGCGCCGGGGCCAACAGTGCCATGATATCCTATTATTTCGGGGGTAAGGCCGGGCTACTACGCGAAATTTTCGCATCGTTCACGGAACTGGTTTTCGGAGAACTGGAAGCCTCCTTCAACGAGGCATCCAACCATTACGAGATGTGCGAGATATCCGTTCGGCGCATGGTGTACTGCGCACGCACGAACAAGAACCTCTTCATTCTGGGGCTGAAGGAACTGAACCACGGCGCTCCGGAGCTGGAGGAGCTCCGCACCAAACACCATGAGCTGTGCAACGGCCTTTTCGAAAGCAACATCGACAAGCTGGGGTTATCCAGCTTTCCCGATTACGAGACCCAGCACATTACCTTCACGGCAGTCATGGGAGCCATCTACTCCAACCTGCTGCTGGAAGACGCCTCCGCCCTTGATGACGACAGGTTTGTCGAGAAATACATTTCCATCATCTCCACCATCCTCAAGGACGGCGTCACCAAAGTCTGGGACTGATTTTTTTTTCAGACACAAAACAATCAACTGATTGATTAAAACAAATAGACCATATTTCATAAAAGCAAGAGGAGTTTCTTTCATGCACAATTTCAAGATGTTGTTCATCCTGTGCGCCCTGCTTGCGGCGGCGGGCTGCTCCGAACCGGTTGAGAAAAAGGACCCGATCAGGCCGGTCAGGGCCTTCAAGATCATGTCCGGCTCGGACGCGAAAGTTCGCTCTTTTCCCGGCAAGGTGGAAGCAAACCGCGAGGTCAGCCTCGCATTCCGCATTCCGGGACAGGTCGTTGACATCCAAGTCAAGGAAGGTGACTTCGTCACCAAGGGCCAGCTCATCGCCAAGCTCGACCAGCGCGACATCCGCGCCACGGTTGCCGATTTGAGCGCCAAGCTCGCTGGCGCCCGCTCCGTACTCAACGAAGCACGCCTCAATTACGAGCGCAACAAGGAGCTTCTGGCTTCGGACACCATCGCACAGGCCGCGTTCGACACCGCCAAGAGCAACTTCGAAAGCAGCCGGGCCACGGCTCTTTCGCTTGAACAGGAACTCAAAAAGGCACGCCTGAACCTTCAGTATACGCAGCTAACCGCCCCCTTCAGCGGCACTATCGCCATGGTCAGTGCCGACACACATGAATACGTGCAGGCCAAAGAGTCTATCGTCCAGCTGGAAGACGTTTCCGCGCTCGACGTGTCGGTCAACGTGCCGGAGAACCTGTGGATGCAGGGCTTCCGCGGTGAAGCAGCAGGGTTGAACGAAGTCACCGCTTCTTTTGAATCGCTGCCCGGCAAGGTCTTTCCCCTGACGCTCAAGGAATTCCAGACCAAGGCAAACACGCAGACCCAGACCTATGAAGTAACCTTCACCATGGCCAACCCCGGCAATCTGGGCATTCATCCCGGCATGACCGCCGAAGTCCGGGCCAGCCTGTCGCAGGGCGGCGAGGCGCAGTTCGTCAGCGTCCCCTTCTCCTGCGTCACCGGCACTCCGGGCAACGGCAAATACGTCTGGATCGTCAGGGACAAAGGCACGGTACACAAGCAGCCTGTCACCACGGGACGCATCACGGATGACATGATGGTCATCAAGAAGGGCCTTTCGCAGGGCGACACCGTGGTTTCCGCCGGTGTTGACTACCTTTGCGAAGGCCAGAAGGTAAGGGTGCTTGAGGGCCGCATCGGAGGCCGGGGATGAGCCTGACCGAAATCAGCCTTCGCAAAAAGACCGTCACCATTGTGGTGACGCTGGCCTTTCTTGTAGGTGGCGCACTCTCCTTCCTGAACATGCCGCGGCTGGAAGACCCGGAGTTCACCATCAAGCAGGCTCTGGTCATCACCAACTATCCCGGTGCCACGCCAGCAGAAGTCACGGACGAAGTGACGGACGTCATCGAGAACGCGGCCCAACAGCTCGGCCAGCGGGACAAGGTAACGTCGCTCAACAAGCCGGGACAGTCCATCGTCACGGTGGAGATCAAGGACACGTACGACAAGGAAACCCTGCCGCAGGTCTGGGACGAGCTGCGGCGCAAGGTCTCCGACGCGCAGAGTCAGCTGCCTCCCGGAGCGGGACCGTCACTGGTCGTCGATGACTTCGGCGACGTTTACGGCATTCTTCTCTCCGTCACCGGGGAAGGGTATTCCAGACAGGACCTTCAGGACTACGCGGATTATCTGCGCAAGGAACTGTTGCTGGTCGAGAACGTGGCCAAGGTCACCATCTGGGGCAAACGCCCGGAAAAGGTCTTCGTGGAAATATCACGTGCCCGCATGAATCAGCTGGGTACATCCATGAACGCGCTGCTCGACACGCTCTCCAAACGAAACCTCGCGGTCCCTGCGGGCAGGGTTCGCGTGGATGACGAATATGTGCGCATTTCCCCATCGGGCGGCATCGACACCGTCGAGGGACTCGGCGACCTGTACGTGAAGGACTCCGCCGAGAACAGGCTGGTGCCGCTTCGCGACGTGGCCGAAATAAGTCGGGGCTACGACAGCCCGCCTGAAAAGATCATGCACCGGGACGGCAAGCGCGCGCTGGCCCTCGGCATCTCCATGACCTCGGGCGGCAACGTGGTCGAACTCGGCGAGGCGGTAAAGCAAAGGCTTACCGAGCTTCAGGCCGAAACTCCGGTGGGCATGCAGATCGAGCCGGTCTATTTCCAGCCGGACCGAGTGGAGCAGGCGGTGGACTCCTTCGTCCTGAGTCTGGCCGAAGCCGTGGGCATCGTCATCGTGGTGCTACTGCTTTTCATGGGTTTCCAGAGCGGGATGCTCATCGGTAGCATCCTGCTGATCACCATCTGCGGCTCCTTCATCTTCATCAAGCTGGCGGGCGTCGCGCTGGAAAGAATCTCGCTCGGTGCGCTCATCATCGCGCTTGGAATGCTGGTGGACAACGCCATTGTGGTGGTGGAGGGGATCCTCATCCGCTATCAGCAGGGCTACGACCGTTTCCAAGCGGCCCTCGACGTTGTGGAACAGAATAAATGGCCGCTCCTCGGAGCCACCATCATCGCCATCATGGCCTTTGCGGGCATCGGCCTCAGTCCGGACGCAGTGGGCGAATTCTGCCGTTCGCTGTTCATCGTGCTGAGCATCTCGCTGCTGCTCAGCTGGTTCACGGCCGTGACGGTCACCCCGCTACTGTGCCAGATGTTCCTGCACCCGAAGACTCACGGCGAAGGCGAAGACAGCTACTCCGGCAAAATGTACCGGTGGTACCGCAACCTGCTCGAATTCTGCCTGCATCACAGAAAGGCCACCATAGGTTTCATGGCGATGCTGCTGGTGGCGGCCGTGGTCGGTTTCGGGCTGGTCAAGCAGAGCTTCTTCCCGGCCTCCACGCAGCCGAGCTTCTTCATCCATTACTGGCTGCCCCAGGGGACGGATGTCCGCCGAACAGCTTCGGACATAAGCGAAATAGAAGAGCGAGTCCTTGAAGACGACCGGGTTACCTCCGTGACCTCGTTCATCGGCTCCGGCGGTCCCCGCTTCATCCTGACCTATGCCCCGCAGAAGACCAACTCTTCCTACGGCATGTTGCTGGTGGACGTGAAGGACTACCGGATCATCGGCGACATAATAGATGAGTACAAGACCATGATCCGCGCGGAGTACCCGGACGCCGAAGCCAAGCTGAAGAAGTTCCGCCTCGGCCCCGGCCGCGACGCGTCCATCGAAGTCCGCTTCAGCGGCCCGGACAGCAATGTCCTGCGCGAACTTTCGCTTGAAGCGCAAGCCATCATGGAAGCAAGCGGCAAAGCCGAATCCATACGCGATAACTGGCGTCAGCCGGTGAAGGTCATCCACCCGGTCATCTCCGAGGCCCGGGCCAAACTCGCCGGAGTGACTCGTCCCGGTCTGGCAGAGGCCATGGAGCAGGCGTTTTCCGGCAAGACCGCCGGGGTCTACCGCGAAGGCGACAAGCTGCTGCCCATCGTGGTTCGCCCGCCGGACAGGGAGCGGCTGGACGTGGACGAGATTGGCAACGTGCGGGTGGCCAGCCCGGCGGCAGGCGGCCTGATCCCGGTGGAGGAAGTGGTATCGGAATTCTCCACCGAAATGGAGTTCGGCATCCTGCGGACCAGAAACCGCATGCTGACCATCACCGCGTCCTGCGAACCCAAGCAGGGACTGCCCTCGGCGCTTCTGGCCGAACTCATGCCGCAGATCGAGAAGATGGAGATTCCCGAAGGCTACCGCATGGAATGGGGCGGCGAGTACGAAGACTCCACCGACGCGCAGGCCAGCCTCGGCAAAAGCCTGTTCATCCCGTTCGCCATCATGATTCTGGCGACCATCATGCTCTTCAACAATCTGCGCATGCCCCTGCTCATCTGGCTGACGGTGCCCCTTTCCATCATCGGGGTCACGCTCGGCCTGCTGGTGACCGGGGAGCCGTTCGGATTCATGGCCCTGCTCGGCTTCCTGAGCCTCTCGGGCATGCTCATCAAGAACTCGGTGGTCCTGCTGGATCAGATTCGCATAGAGCTCAATGGCGGCAAGGAACCATACAAGGCCGTGGTGGATGCCTCCATCAGCCGTATCCGTCCGGTCTCAATGGCCGCGGCAACGACCATTCTCGGCATGGTGCCGCTGGTTACCGACGCGTTTTTCTCGGCCATGGCAGTGACCATCATGTCCGGCCTTGCATTCGCAACGGTGCTGACGCTCATAGTGGTGCCGGTACTCTATTCATTGTTCTACAAGGTTCGTATACCTTGACGAACCGGTGTCGCCTCCATGCTTATGCAGTCCCCCACGGAGGCGCGCCGCGATTGAAGTGAAGCAGCGGGTGGGAACGAGTACCCTCTTCGTCCCCACCCGCTGCCCTTTCCTTCCCACAACACTCGATTTATATGGTATGGTCATGAAAAAGGACTATACCTATGCAAGATAAAGAACATACCAACGACGACACCTCCAACCGCCGGGGCCGCAGCCCTCGTGCGGCCTTTCTCATTGATGGCGAAAACTATTTCCGCGCAGTGGCCGAGGCCGTCCGCAAGGCCGAACGATCCGTCCTGCTCGTCGGCTGGGACATCGACAGCCGCCTGCTGCTGGAACGCGACCCGGACGGACCTCGACTCTACGAACTGCTCAATGATCTCGCCAAGGAACGGCCGGACGTACACGTCCACATCCTTATATGGGACTACCCGCTTGCCTACAGCATGGATCGCGAACCGTTGCAGATGATCAGCTTTGCCCGCAAGACGCCAAAGAATGTACACTTCCATCTGGACTCAGAGTTTCCCATGGGGTCATCCCATCACCAGAAGATCGTGACCGTGGACGACAAGGTCGCCTTTTCCGGCGGTATGGACCTCTCCTCCGGCCGCTGGGACACCATGGAGCACCTTCCGGACGATGATCGACGCACTGCCCCGAACGGAGAAAAATACACCCCGTACCACGATGTGCAGATGGTGCTGGACGGTGAACCGGCCAAGGCGCTTGCCGACATCGCGCGGGAACGCTGGCTCTGGGCCACCGGCCATTGCCTGACGCCACCCGAGAAGACCGAAGGCGACCCGTGGCCGGACTCTGTAACGCCCGACATGCACGACGAAGAGATAACCGTCTCCCTGACCATACCCAAGTACAAGAAGCGTGCGGAAGTTCGCGAGATCGAACGCATGTATCTCAGGGAGATCGGCAAGGCGGATTCGCGCATTTACATGGAAAACCAGTATTTCACCTCCAAGCCAATCAAGGAGGCCCTTGCTTCGCGCCTCAGGGAGCCTGATGGTCCCGAGGTGGTCATCATCCTGCCGCACACGCCGACCGGCCTTGTGGAACGGCTGGTGATGGAACCGCTTCAATCAGAGGTGCTGGACAGCCTGCACGAGTCCGACGAATATGACAGGCTTGAAGTGTACTGCCCATTCTCCGACGAGGATGGCAATTCACCGGTCAAGGTGCATGCCAAAGTCATGATCATTGACGATGAATTCGCAACGGTGGGATCGGCCAACCTCAACAACCGCTCCATGGGGCTGGACACCGAGTGCAATCTTGACTTTCGCCCGGTACGTTCCAAGGGTGCATTGACGAACTTCAGGCGAAGGCTGCTGGCCCATCACCTCGGCATCTCCCCCGAGCGCCTCGAAGAAGAGGAGCGCTCGGGCTGCACCATGTGCGAATGCATTGAGAAACTTCGCAACGAGACCAAAAGGCTCCGCCCCGAACTGGAAACGCGAAACGGTCCCCCGGTACCGGTGGACCCGGAGTTCGCCAGACCACTCGATCCGGCACAGCCCGGAACATTCGACGCAATAATGGACGACTACACGGGACCGGACAACTCTCGAAGGGGATACTCCGGCTTCATCAATCTCGGCATAGTATTGGCGGCATTCATCGCCATGGCGCTGGCCTGGCGGTATACCCCGCTTTCGGAGTACGCGGACACGGCCCTGCTGCTCGAATGGACCAACCGCGTCCGCGAGCTACCCATGGCACCACTGTTCGGCGTACTCGGCTTCATCATCGGCGGCTTCGTGATGTTCCCGGTCACCATACTGATCATCCTGACCGCCGGGATATTCGGCCCCGCAACGGCAGTGGCCACCTCACTGGCGGGCAGCCTCCTCTCATCGAGTCTCATCTACCTCGTGGGCAGCCTGCTCGGACATGACGCGGTCAAGCACGTCACGGGGTCGCGCATCAATGCCATCAGCAAGCAGCTCGGACGCTTCGGGGTTACCTCGATCATCGTGGTCCGCATCCTGCCGGTGGCACCGTTCACCATCATCAACCTCGTGGCGGGAGCCTCCCACATCAGCCTGAGAAACTTCCTGATGGGAACGGTCATCGGCATGGCTCCGGGCATTCTGGGCATGACGCTCTTCGGCGGACAGCTCATGAACGCCCTGCGAGACCCCGGCCCGGTGACCATCAGCGTTCTCGTGCTGATCGTGGCGCTCATCATGGGCCTCGGCTTCGTCATGAAGCGGCGACTCAGGAGCATTCAGGATCCGCAGGAAGAATCCATCAACAGGGACGGCGAACAGGCGTGACGCTCACTGGCGAGAACGGCATCCTGCGCGCTGCAAGCTATAACGTGCACAGTTGGCGCGGCTCGGATGGACGAAGCGAACCCGAAAGGATCATGACGGTCATCAAGAACCTGAACGCCGACTTCGTGGCCTTGCAGGAAGTGGTGTCCATGAGCCGGACCGGAACCCCCTGTTCTCTCGGTGAACTCGCTGCGGGAATCGGCATGGACATCCAGTTCGGCCCCACCATGTTCCGCTCGGACTCGCGATACGGGAATGCCCTTCTCAGCCGGATATCCCCCCGCCAAGTGATCCGGCATCCGCTGGAGTGCTTCGGACGCGAACCGCGCGGAGCCATCGAGGCCCATTACGACTACCACGGCCTGCACCTTTGCGTGGTGGCCACCCACCTCGGTCTCAAGAGAAAGGAACGCCGCTGCCAGATGGACGCCATCCACGAGCTGGTGGCAAACACCCGCGCCGACGCGACCATCCTCATGGGGGACCTGAATGAATGGCTGCCGTGGGGCCACCTGCCACGCCGTCTCTCCGACCTTTTCGGTCCCACGAAGACGCCCCGGACCTTTCCGGCCAGAGTGCCCGTCTTCGCGCTGGACCGCATCTACATACGTCCCGGCGGGCGAATGCTCTCGCTCACGGCGGACCGCCGCCCGCCGGCACGCACGGCATCCGATCATCTGCCGCTGGTGGCGGAGCTCGACGTAAGCTCGCTCCCCGGCAACAACCAGGAAACCACACAAGGAGGCCTTTCATGACCATGCTTCTCGAAGCCTTCAAATCGGAAGGACTTGCACATATCTCGTACATGCTCGGGCATCAGGGCGAAGCCGCCGTCATCGACCCGCGCAGGGACATTGAAGCGTACCTCGACCTCGCGCGGCAAAACGGCCTGCGCATCACGCACATCTTTGAAACCCACCGCAACGAGGACTACGTGATCGGCTCTGTGGAGCTGGCGCGCAAGACCGGTGCCACGATCCATCACGGGGCCGCCATGGACTTCGCATACGGCAATGCCGTCTCCGAAGGCGACACCTTCAAGGTGGGCGATCTGGAATTGCGGGTACTCGAAACGCCGGGACACACGCCCGAGTCCATATCACTGGTCATGGCCGATACCTCAACTGCTCCAGAGCCGCTGGGGGTGTTCACCGGCGACGCCCTGTTCATCGGCGACGTGGGCCGGACCGACTTCTATGAGCCGGTGGACCGCTGGGCCGAAGCGCTTTACGACAGCATCCACGAAAAGCTTCTGCCATTGGGGGACCAGACCATTCTTTATCCCGCGCACGGTGCCGGATCCGTCTGCGGCGCTCACATGGCACAGCGTGAGTTCTCCACCATCGGCTATGAGCGCAGGCACAACCGCATGCTGCAGTTCGACCGCGACGCGTTCATCCGCGCCAAACGCGAGGAAAGCCATGATCGTCCGCCCTATTTCCTCAAAATGGAAGAACACAACCAGCAGGGCAATCCGCGTCCGCTGGACGACCTCGCCTTTCCGACCCCAATGGCGCCCGGAGAGGTTTCCGAAGCGCTGGAAAAAGGAACACAGGTCGTGGACATCCGCAGTCCCGAAGCGTTTGCGGGTGCCTTCATCCCCGGCAGTACAGCCATTCCGTTGAACATGCTCGCCCCCTACGCCGGCTTCTTCCTTTCCTACGATGCGGACATCATTCTTGTGGCCGAAAACGTGGAGCAGGTTTCCGAAGCACTGACCACCCTTCGCCGCATCGGCTACGACAGGGTAACCGGACACCTTCGCGGCGGCCTGACCTCATGGGAAGTGGCAGGACTGCCGTACGACACCATTCCGGCCGTGCACGTGGACTCGTTGGTGGACGGCGTTCAGAACGACTCCCTTAGGGTGCTCGACGTGCGCAAGCCGGGTGAAGTGGAGGGGGGAATGCTGCCCGGGGCCATTCACATCCCGCTTGCCGAGCTGATGGACAGAATGGACGAACTGCCTAAGAACGAACTGCTCGTTGCCTTCTGCGGATCCGGGATGCGCGCCATCATCGCCGCTTCGCTGCTCAAGGGACGCGGTTTCGGCGATGTGGGCAACAGCCTCGGTTCCATGGCCGCCTGCCGGATGCGCGGCTGCCCGATCAAATAAACGCCATACGGGCGGAGCGTTGCCGCAACGCTCCGCCCATTCAAGAACTTTTTCCTCTCCCCCTCTCCACACCGTTATTTTTTTCGTGTACGTTGCTAAAGCAACCTGTACGGGGTAGCCCATTTTGAGTACCCCGCTTCAACAACGCACGAAGAGCAAGTATATAATGAATGACAATCCCAGCGTAATTCTTTTCGGTTCCGACCGGGAATTCCAGTCCGAAGCGGAGAGGCACCTTTCTGCCCGCGGCTATACCACATATGCCTCCAACGACGTTGAGAAAGGGTGGGAAATGTATCTCACTCAGTCGCCCGATGCCGTCCTGCTTGAAGCGGGCCCCGAGCTTGATGGATGCGAAACACTGCTCGGCCGTATTTCCGAAAGGGACGCCTGCGTTCCTCTCGTGCTCGTGGCTGACGAAGACAACATTTCGGAAACGCTGAAAACCTTCTCCGAAGGCGTCTGGAGCCTTCTGCCCAAAAGTGACTACTCCATCGAGATCATCGAACAGGTGCTCTCCATGGCGCTGGGCCAAATGCGGGAGATATCCAGCAAGGAAGAACGGCAAACCGTTTTGGAACACGAGCTGCGCGCCATTCGGGAAAGCCTCGGGGAATACCATCTTCAACTCAGCGAAGAGCGGCAGCGTCGGCGCGAGCTTGAACAGGAACTGGAGCAGGAGCAGGAACAGTCCGGCGAGATGGCCGTTACCCTCAAGACCGTCATTCGTGCCATGGACGATGAAACCGATGCCCTGCGTCGGGAGATCTCGGCCATCATCCGCGACTCCATAGAACCCACGCTCGACAAGATGGTTCATGCGGAATCCGTCGAAAGCCGCGAGGCCTACGCCAAGGTGGTGGTCAGCCAGCTCAATGCGGCAGTCGGCGGCCAGAGCGAGGAATTCGATCAGGAACTCATGCAGCTGACTCCGACGGAACTGGAAGTTGCTCGCTACATCAAGGCCGGCCGCAGCACGACCGAAATTGCGGACATGATGCACTCCGCTCTTGAGACCGTGCAGACCCACCGCAAGAACCTGCGCAAGAAGCTGGGGCTCGTCGGCAAGAAGACCTCGCTGCAAATGCACCTCAAATCGCTGAAATCCCTTTAAGCACTCCATCCCTCGGGGAGTCGGTCCGCACCGACTCCCCGTTTCTTCCCCCATTCATCACCTTTAATCGTTCGCTCTCGGGCTCTATTTTCATCTGTGAAAGTAGAGTGATTGTCCGGAAAACCCATAGGGAAAGGATTCCGGCCTATTCAAGGAGCGAGCATGTCCACGACCAAAGACGATCCACCGACTCTTAGACCTTTCATCAAAGTGCCGTCCCGATCAGGCTTCATGGCCGAGCTTGAAATAGGCTTCGACGCATCCAACAGCCTTCCTGCCATTTTGCCCTGTCATATTCAGGTTTTCTTTCAGCCAAAAGAGGGCGCACTGCTGGAGCTGGCGTCCTGTCCGCCGCGATCCGCCGAATCCCCCACAACGCTTTCACCGCTACGCCTGCGAGTAGATATTCGTAGCTCGGGGCGCATTTACGTTCTGGCCTATCTTCGTGATCAGGGTATGCTCGAATTCAGTGCGGATATTCCGGCCCCGGAACGGGGAGAGCCCTCCCCCCGCTAAATCCCCTGTTCCGCCCCTATACAGGTAACGCCGAACAGATACTCTGTTTATAATCGAAAAAATCGCCCGGCAATGTGATGTGGCATGATGACGGGGAAGCCTCTTTTCACGCTTTCCCTTCTGCCATCGGCAACATGCCGGTAGAAACCAGCAAAAAGGAGAACTCGAATGGCCCATCTGAGCGATCTCATCAAACGCGACGACTGGAAGAATGAAAAACACGTGCCCGTCATTGAGGCACCGGACAGTGTTTCCGCCTCCGAGCCGTTCGACGTGAAAGTCAGCATCGGCAAGGAAGTCGCACACCCCAACACCACGGAACACCACATCCGCTGGATCAGGCTTTTCTTCAAGCCTCAGGGACAGGAGCTTGTCTACGAAGCGGGCGCGTTTGAGTTCAACGCCCACGGGGAATCCGCCAAGGGAGCCAATGAAGGGCCCGTCTACACGCACCACGGTGCCACCTGCACCCTGAAGATTTCCGAGCCCGGGCACCTCATTGCACTTGGATACTGCAACATCCACGGCCTGTGGGAAAACAGCCGCGAAATCGCACTGAAGGGGTAGCCATGGACGTCAAGACCATTCTCTGGCCCACGGACCTTTCGGAGAACTCGCTGCATGCCGCGGAATCGGTCAAGTACCTCAGCGGCAAGCTCGGGGCGGAGGTCCTTCTGCTGTACGTCGGGTTCAATCTGGACAACTACTTCCCCGCATACGGGGAAGGCAGCGACGAGAACCACATGAAATTCGAAGCCTGGGAGCTGCAGGAAGCCGCCAAGCGCCTTGACCGCGTGTGCGGAGAAAAGCTCGACGGCTGCCCGATCATGGACAAGGTGATCACCACCGGGGATCCCGCTCAGAAGATTCTTGATACCATCGACAAGATGAATGTGGATATGGTGGTCATGTCCACGAGTGGTCGCGGAGGCGGCGGAGACCGCTCCGGGCTTTGCGGCGGCGTCACGGAGAAGATCGTCCGCACGGCTCCGGTTCACGTACTCACCGTGAACCCGCACGTGAAGTAAGCTCGACACCTGCTCATTCAATACAATCAAAACCCCCGCCCGGGATCCCGGGCGGGGGTTTCTTTAGCCGAGGGGGAACTCGACTCGCGATAACCTTGAGAGGAGTGGTTTTCGCGATCAACTCATGTACGCTTCCGGCAGCCCCTAACTCTGGACCACCTGCATGGGCTCGCCGCAGCAGACGAGTTCGCCGCCGCCAGCTTCCTTGACTTCCACTTTCATTCCGCAGGATTCGCAGTAATACAGTTCGCCTTCCTGTGCCATTTCGACCTCCTTGAAGGTTTACCCCGGGCACTGACGTCCCGGATTTTCTGATTTTCAAACATTGGCAGGATCAGGGCACGAGAGCAAGGGTAATCTCTCGGCACGAAACGGGGAGAACGATATGCCCATCAACACGCATCACCATCGTAACGGTTCAGGCGCACACCGGTATTGGAACGCTTTCGCAGTAGGATAATGGCCGTAACCAGAATAATGATGAGTATCGACAGCACCCCTGTCTCAATCATGGCCATGCGAAAGATTTTCTCATCCATGTGAAATTCCACCACGAGTATCGTCAACGCAAGGATGCGTCGGATGGAAGCGATTATCCCTACCACCAGAAACGGTTCGGGGCGGATGACATGCTCCTTGTAGGAGATGAGCACGGTGTGCCCCACCTCAAGGATCATCATGACAAAGAGCACCTTGTCCACAAGACGCGCCGTGGCCTGCATGCCCGTTTCGGCGGAAAAGAGTTCGAGAAGCTGTGGAGCAGCGTTCACGATCTGGGCTGCGCATGCCGCGAGAAGCAAGATTCCGAGCACGCAATGAAGCAGATCGCTTACCAGATTGTATCCCCGGACGAAGAGCATCCGTCCGGAAGAACCGCTTCCTTCACATTCCTTCATCTGCTTTTCGCTCATTTTCTCCTTCCGTAAAATGGTCCTAATATCCGATGGATTCCAGTGTCTCGCGTATGACCGAGCCAGACTCCACAAGCGCATCGCGCTCATCATCCGAAAGGTCTGCATGAATGGTGGAGCCGATTCCGGCGCGGTTGACGACGCGCGGCAGGGACATGCAGACATCCTTGAGTCCGTATTCGCCTTCCAGCAGCCCCGAAACCGTCAGCACGCTGTGCTCGTCCTCCAGAACCGCCTTGGCGATACGCACCATGGACATGCCGATGCCGAAATATGTTGCGCCCTTGCGGCTGATGATCTCATAAGCGGCGCCACGGACCTGCTTCACCACTTTCTCCCGAAACGAGGCCGAACATGAACGGCCGCATACCGGGCAGAATTCATCCAGCAGCACCCCGCCGATGTTCACCCGGCTCCACAGCGGAACTTCGCTGTCTCCATGCTCCCCGACAATGTGGGCATGCACGTTACGCGGATCAACACCGCAGTGGTCGGAGAGCAGAAACCTGAAGCGCGCGCTATCCAGCACCGTCCCCGAGCCGATGACCCGAGACGGCGGGAGCCCGGACTCCTTGAACGCAACATGCGTCAGGACATCAACGGGATTGGTGACGATGAGAAATATCGGGTTGACCGCGTGTTCCATGACGCCGGAAACGATCTCCTTCATGATCTTGGCGTTCTTCCCGGCAAGATCGAGTCTCGTTTCCCCTTCCTTCTGAGCGGCTCCGGCCGTCACCACGACGAGGTCCGCGTCCGCACAGGATTCGTACCCTCCCGGCTCGATGTTCACCGGGGAACAGAACGGCATGGCGTGGTTGAGGTCCATGGCCTCGCCCTCGGCCTTTTCGAAGGTTCGGTCCACCAGCACTATTTCCCGGGCAGCACCCTCCAGCACGGCGGCATACGCAAACGCGGTGCCGACCATGCCCGTGCCGATGATGGCGATTTTTCTGGTATCGGCTGGCTGACTGAGCATGCTTCCTCCTGAAATGTTTTATTCCTGTTCCGAACCTATTTCCCCAAGCGCGTCCTCTGTGGCGTCAAGATCGCTTTCGAGCCGTTCCAGAAGCACTCCGACCTCGTCGTTGTGCTCCTGCTCCGCCACCTGCTGAAGTTCCTTGGCCTCGTCGCGAAGCTTCATGGCTCCCATAACCGCTGCACTGCCCTTCAGGCTGTGCGCGGTTTCCGCGAGATTCTCCCATTCCTGACGGTCAAGGGCGCGCTGCATGGTCTGCATCTTCTCACGGGCTCCGGAAAGAAACGAATCCTTCAATTCGCCAAAAACTTCGGGCTTCTTGCCGAATTGGCGACGAAGCGCGTCAGCATCAATCAGTCCCTCAACATTGCGCTGCTCACCGGAGGATTGAGGACGCGTGCTATCGGGATACAGGCGCGTACGCACCTCGTCCTCGAAGCGCTTCATATCCAGCGGCTTGGGAAGCAGTCCGTCCATTCCGCTGTGCGTGACCTCTTCTTCGTCCCATGGCGTGTCATCGGCGCTAAAGGCGAAAATCGGCATGGTCGCATCCTGCCCCTCGCCGCTTCGTATACGACGACAGACCTCGGCGCCGTCCATTTCCGGCATCCTCACGTCAAGCAGGGCGACGTCGAACGTTTCGCTCTTCAACCGCTCCAGCGCCGCCGCACCGTCACCGGCCGTTTTAACACTGTGTCCGGAGCTCTCCAGCAATTCCTGAGTGACACTGACAGTCAACGGGTCATCGTCCGCCAATAGAATGGAGAGATTCGGCAACTCCTCTAAATCCTGATCTCCGTTCACGTCATCCGCCGGGGCAAGGCTGACGGTGAATCGAAAACTGGTGCCTTCGCCGGGGTCGCTCTCCACCCAGATCGAACCGCCCATGGCCTCCACCACGCGACGGCAGATCGCCAATCCGAGTCCGGCCCCGTGGCGGCCTTCCGGGTTGTCGCGTACGAGCTGGCTGAAATCGCGAAACAGGTCTTCCTGATCGTCCTTGTCGATGCCCTGTCCCGTGTCGTCCACGTGGAACTCCAGAACGAGCTCATCTTCGCTCTTCTCCCGCACCTGCACCGAGACCCGGACACTGCCGCGGTCGGTGTAGCGCAAGCCGTTGGTCACGAGGTTGTCCAGCACCTGCCCCAGACGATCCTGATCGCCCCGGACGGATTCGGGAACGTCATCCTGCATGTCAAACCCGATCTCAAGACCGGATTCCTCTGCCAGCGGCTTCTGACATTCAATGGTTTCCTCAAGCATCTCGCGCAGGTTGAAATTCTCATCCACCACATCCACGCCGCGCTCCTCGAACTTGCCCATGTCCAGAATATCCTGAACAAGCCGTTCGATGCGGCGGGCCGAGCTCTGCATGAGCTGCACACGCCGGGCCGCGTCGCCGTCTTCCATTTCCTCGAAACGGCTGAGCTGGGCGATGATGGCCCGAAGCGGGCTTTTGATGTCGTGGCTGATGGCAGCGAGCGCCTGGAGCGGAAGGCAACTGGCTCCGTCCACTTCCGGCATGCCGCTTTCCTCTGCGGGACGCCTGTCGTCTGGCATGTGCTTCTCCGATTCTTTTGACGTTATTCTTCTTTATGCACACTGCCACCGCCCCTTGTCGCATCATAGGGGAGAAGGCAGGGAAAAACAGGGGGTCCGCACTACCCGCCCTCTATGGGGAGAGGCGAATACCCGAACCGCAACCATAGTTTTCCCTTCCGTTTTACCGCGCACCGTGTATTTTGGAAACAATGAAAGAACCTCTCGCAGCCCCTCATAACGATACAGGCACGGCCCGTGGCACTGTCACCGCCGTACGAGGAAACGTGGTGGACGTCCGTTTCGAGGATGGACTGCCCGGACTGACGCACGTCATCCGGGCGGGCAAGGACAACGAGATGGCACTGGAAATCATGGCGCATCTCGACGACCACCATGCGCGTGCGGTTGCACTGACCTTCACGCAGGGACTTGCGGAAGGTGACGCCGTCGTTGCCACGGGCGGCTCACTGCGCGTTCCCGTGGGCGATGAACTGCTCGGACGCATGTTCAACGTCTTCGGCAAACCCATCGACAATGGTGAACCGCTCGGCAAAGTGCAAGAATGGCCTGTGCTTCGCGATCCGGCTCCGCTCTCATCGCAGCGCGCCGGGGACGAGGTTTTCATGACCGGCATCAAGGCCATCGACCTCATGACCCCGCTGGAACGAGGCGGCAAGGCCGGACTGTTCGGCGGTGCGGGCGTGGGGAAAACCGTGGTCATCATGGAGCTGATCAACAACATGGTCGGCGTGCATGAGGGCGTCAGCCTCTTTTGCGGCATCGGTGAGCGTTGCCGCGAGGGCGAGGAACTGCACCGGGAGATGAAGGAAGCGGGCGTGCTCGACAGCACCGTGATGCTCTTCGCCCAGATGAACGAGCCGCCGGGTACCCGTTTCCGCGCCGGACACGCCGCCCTTTCCATGGCCGAATATTTCCGCGACGAAAAAAAGCAGGACGTTCTGCTGTTGGTGGACAACGTGTTCCGCTTCATTCAGGCGGGTATGGAAGTCTCCGGGCTCATGGGACGCCTGCCCTCGCGCCTCGGGTATCAGCCGACGCTCGGCACGGAACTGGCCGAATTCGAGGAACGCATTTCATCCACGCAGGACGGGGCTATCACCTCGGTTCAGGCGGTATACGTCCCGGCGGACGACTTTACCGATCCGGCGGCGGTGCACACGTTCGGACACCTTTCCTCATCCATCGTGCTTTCGCGAAAGAAGGCCAGCGAGGGACTCTACCCGGCCATCGACCCGCTGGCTTCGGGCTCGTCCATGCTCGTTCCCGATGTTGTCGGGCGCAAGCACTACGACGTGGCCCGCGAGGTCCGCGCCACGCTGGCGTCCTATGAAGAGCTCAAGGACATCATCGCCATGCTCGGCATGGAGGAACTGGGGCGCGACGACCAACTCACGGTCAATCGCGCGCGCAGACTGGAACGGTTCCTGACCCAGCCGTTCTACGTCACCGAGCAGTTCACCAACTACGAAGGAAAACTGGTCAAACTGGAAGACACCCTCGACGGCTGCGCCCGAATTCTCGACGATGAATTCCGCGAAACTCCGGAGAGCGCGCTGTACATGATCGGCTCCATTGACGAGGCCGGGAGGTAGCGGTGCGACTGGTGATCGTCATACCCCACGAAATCCTTCTGGAGCGAGAGGTTTCACGCGTCCGCGCCAGCGCGGAGAACGGCTCCTTCACGCTGCTGGAGAATCACGCTGACTTCGTGACCCTGCTCAAACCGGGCATTCTGACCTACGAGTCGTCCGGCAACGAGTCCATGGCCGCCGTTGATCGCGGCGTGCTGACGAAGGTCGGTTCGGAGGTACGGGTCTCCACATTGGACGCCGTGGTGGACCGGTCCCTCGGAACCCTTCGCGAGGCCGTGGAAGAACGCTTCGAAGAAGAGGACGATGCCGAGAAGCGCTCACGTCAGGCCGTGGCGAAAATCGAAGCCGGATTCCTGCGCAGGCTGGTGGATCTGGGAAGCGGACGGGAAGGTTGAATGACGCAGAGAGACAAGGATTTTCGCAATGAAGTCGAAGCTGAGGAACGGCGCAAACTCCGGGCCAGAAAAGGGGACCGGGGCGTATGGTTCGGCCTTGGCATGTTCGGACTGGTGGGCTGGTCCGTGGCCATCCCAACGGTGCTGGGGGTGGCGCTTGGCGTCTGGCTGGATACCACTTTCGAGGGGACCCGTTCGTGGACACTGAGTTTTCTTGGCGTCGGCATCGTTGTCGGCTGCCTGAACGCGTGGTTCTGGATCAATCGTGAGAGCCGGGGCCACGACAATCATCCGGAGGACGAACAATGAACTTCGATCCCGCGGCATTGGCAACAGGACTCGTCACCGGCATCGTCTGCGGGGCGCTCTATTTCGGCGGACTGTGGCTCACCGTACGCCGTCTGCCGGATTTCAAACGCCCCGGACTGATGATGACCCTGAGCTTCATCGTCCGCGCCGGGCTGACGCTGGCGGCTTTCGCACTGGTGGCAGGTAATTCGGCGACCGTCTTTGCAGCGTGCCTGCTCGGCTTCCTCGTAGTGCGACAGGTCGGTGTACACAGGGCCAAGGCCGCGCAGCCGGTCAAGGAGCGCAAGTAATGGACATCAAGGACATCAGCCCGGATCAGGTGGTCTACTTCTCGCTGGGCCCCTTCGATCTCAACGCGACCATCGCCTACACGTGGGGCGTCATGGCGCTCATCGTGCTCGTAAGCATCATCGTCACGAGCCGCATGACCGCTTCGGAAGACATGTCGCGCTGGCAGAATTTCCTTGAAATCGTGGTGGACTTCCTGCGCAGGCAGATCGCGGACATCAGCGGTGAAAAGCCCGAACTGTACATGCCATACATCGGCACGCTGTTCGTCTTCATCGCCGTGTGCAACCTCTTGTCCGTGGTGCCGGGATTCCTGCCGCCCACGGCCTCGCTGTCCACCACGGCGGCGCTGGCCATCACGGTTTTCATGGCAGTGATCATCTTCGGCGTCATCAAGCGCGGTCCGCTCGGATACCTGCGCCAGTATGTCAAGCCCACCCCCATGATGCTGCCCTTCAACATCATGGGAGAGTTTTCGCGCACCCTCGCGCTGGCGGTGCGCCTGTTCGGGAACATCATGAGCGGGGTCAAGATCGTGGCAATTCTGCTGGCCATCGCACCACTGGTGTTCCCAGTGCTCATGAACGCGCTCGGGCTGCTCACCGGCATGATCCAGGCCTACATCTTCGCGGTGCTGGCCATGGTCTACATCGCCTCGGCCACCCGCATAGAACGCGAACGCCACGAAAAAACGCAAACCACACAGGGAGACAGTGATGGATAACATCGGACTTATCGGACTGGCATCGGTACTGGCCGCCGGACTCACCATCGGCATCGGCGCCATCGGCCCGGCCATCGGCGAAGGCCGAGCCGTGGCCCAGGCACTTTCCTCCATTGCCCAGCAGCCGGACGAGGCCAACACGCTCACCAGAACCCTTTTCGTCGGACTGGCAATGATCGAATCCACCGCAATCTACTGCTTCGTGGTCTCCATGATCATCCTCTTCGCCAACCCGTTCTGGGATTTCGTCATTAACCAGGGGGGCTAGCCCGTGCTCATCGACTGGTACACCGTAGCCGCACAGGCGGTGAACTTCCTGATTCTCGTGGCGCTGCTGAAGATTTTCCTCTTCGACCGCGTGGTGAAGGTCATGGACAAACGGCAACAGTCCATCGACGACCGACTGCGCGAGGCTGAAGAAGGACGCGAAAGGGCCGAAGAGTTGCAGCAGAAGCTGGAACAGGAAAAGCAGCGGCTGGAACGCAATCGCGACGAACAGCTCCAGAAAGCCAAGCAGGAAGCCGACGCTCGGCGCGAAGAGCTGCTTGAACAGGCCCGCGAAGAAGTTCGGCACGAACGGGAATCATGGCAGGCCTCGCTGGAACGCGAGCGCGAGAATCTTGACCGTGAACTTGCCTCCGCTCTGGCGCGGGGCGTGCTTGATGTGAGCGGCAAGGCATTGCGCGATCTCGCGGATGAAGACCTGCTGTCCCGGATCACCGAACGATTCCTTAAGGAGCTTGAAGAAATCGGTGAAAACGAACGTAAAACGCTCGCCAAGGGTGCCGAAGAAGATCATCGCATCGAAATCGCCACGCCTTTCGAGCTTCCCGCGGAAAGCCAAAAACGTGTTTCCAAGGCTGTGGCCGACAAACTCCAGACGGATGTGGAGACGGTCTTTGAGCAGTCTCCGGAGACCTTCGGCATGATCCTGAGCGCAGGAGGCCGACGCTTCGGCTGGGACCTGCACCGGTACTTCGAGCAGCTCTCGAAAAAGGTGGACGGCCTGCTCGCCTCGCGTATGCGGGATACGCAGCAGCCCGGAAACGAGGGGGATGATGCCGATGGCTGAAAATGATTCCACCCTCTCCAAAGCCCTCGGATTCGTTTCTGATTCGGTAGATGAAGCCGTGTCGGATTTTGATTTCCAGCCCGGTGTGGAACGCTTCGGCCGCGTGAGTTCCATCGGCTCCGGAGTGGCCCGCATCAAGGGTTTGACCGGAGTAATGGCCGACGAACTGCTGGACATCGGCGGCTCCGCAACGGCCATGGCGCTGGACGTGGACGAGAAGTTCACCGGTGCCGTGCTGTTGGGCGAGGCCGAGCAGGTGGAGGCAGGCACGGAAGCGCGCCGTACCGGACGCGTGGCCGACGTACCCGTGGGAGAAGGAATGCTGGGTCGCGTCGTGGACGCGCTCGGTAAACCACTTGACGGACGCGGTCCCGCGCGCTCGGAACGTAGGCTACCCGTGGAACGCCCGGCACCGGCCATCATGGACCGCGACCCTGTCGAGGTGCCCCTGCAGACCGGGCTCAAGGTCATCGACGCCCTCATCCCTGTGGGGCGTGGGCAGCGTGAGCTGATCCTCGGCGACCGCCAGACTGGAAAGACCTCCATCGCGCTCGACACCATCATCAACCAGCGCGGCAGAGGGCTCGTGTGCGTCTACTGCGCGGTGGGAAAACGCGCATCCAGCGTGACCAAGGTAGTACGCGAACTGGAGGAATTCGGCGCCATGGACTACACCACGGTAGTCGTCACCACGGAAGAGGATGCCGCCGGAATGCAGTTCCTCGCCCCGTACGCCGCCACCAGCATGGCCGAGCATTTTATGGAACAGGGACGCGACACCCTCGTCATCTATGACGACCTGACGAGACACGCCCGCGCCTACCGCGAACTCTCGCTGCTCCTGCGCCGCCCGCCCGGACGCGAGGCGTTTCCCGGTGATATCTTCTATATCCACTCAAGGCTGCTGGAACGTTCCACGCATCTGAACGAAGACCACGGCGGCGGGTCCATGACCGCCCTGCCCATCGTGGAAACCGAGGCCCAGAACCTGTCCGCCTACATCCCCACAAACCTCATTTCCATTACGGACGGTCAGATATACCTCTCCCCCACGCTGTTCAGAAAGGGCATTCTGCCAGCCGTGGACGTGGGCAGATCCGTCTCCCGCGTGGGCGGCAAGACGCAGCTCAAGGCATACCGGGCCGTGGCGGGTGATCTGCGCCTGTCCTATTCACAGTTCGAAGAGCTGGAATCCTTCTCACGCTTCGGCACCCGTCTGGACGAGGATACGCGCAAGAAGATCGAACGAGGCCGCCGGGTGCGCGAGGTGCTCAAGCAGCCCCGCTCCAGCCCGCTCAGCGCCGCGCAGCAGGTATTTCTGCTCGTAGCTCTGGGGCACGGCGTATTCGACGAACGTCCAGTGGAAGGACTGGCCGAAGATCAGCAACGGATACTCGGCGTGCTCGACGAATCCCTGAACGATCTGGCTCAATCCATCCTCGATGGCGATGCGATCGACGACGAATCCATTGAGCGCATCGCCACAGAAGCCAAGGCCGCGCTCTCGGAGGACGAAGGCTAGATGCAGACGCTGGAATCCCTGAAGCAGACCATCGGGTCCACCGAAGAGTTACATTCCGTGGTACGGACCATGAAATCGCTGGCTGCCGTGAACATGCGCCAGTACGCCAAGGCAGGCGAGGCTGTCGGCCAGTTCAGCCGAACCGTGGAACAAGGGCTGGCAATGCTCTTTCGCGTCCGGCCGGACCTTGCCCGCACGGGCGGCGAAACACACGGCGCCACACAGGGACTCATCGCCTTCGGTTCGGATCAGGGCATGTGCGGCCAGCTCAACGAAGAAGTCTACCGGGTGGGCTCGGACGCTCTCGACTCCGGCGGTCAGGTTCGCCGGGCTGTCATGGGCGAGCGGCTTGCAGGAAATTTCTTGGCCGAGAATGAAGAAGTCGAGCATGTCTTCGAAGTACCCGGCTCAGTATCCTATATCGCCCGGCTCGTGGCAGATCTGCTGGATGTGATCAGGCAATGGACCGAGGAAGGAGTTGCCTCGGTGACATTGGTCAATACTCGCCCCGGCTCCGGTGCTTCCGGCACGGTCGTGGTGACGTCGCTGTTGCCGATGGATCTGGGCGCACTGCGCGAAAGCATCGGCGACGGGACAAAAGAGCGTCGCGGGCTGCCCATGTTCACACTGGATGCCGAGCGTCTTCTGGCAGGACTTCTGGAGCAGTATCTTTCCGTCAAATTATACCGGGCCGCCGCCGAATCCATGGTCAGCGAAAACTCCGCGCGCCTTACCGCCATGCAGGGTGCGGAAAAAAACATCGAGGATCGACTAGACGAGTTGACCGAAGCCTACAACCGCCGCCGCCAAACCGGCATCACCGAAGAACTGATGGACATCGTGTCCGGTTTCGAAGCGCTTGGCGGCAGTAACGCCTGACGGCATCCCGCCCCATTTTCTCTCCAGCAGGCCGGAACATCCCGGCCTTTTTTTCTGATCGAGGATCCATCCGTCGCTCACCTTTTCACACCATTCAAGTTCTTTTCTTCGATTGTTGACACCTTTTTTTAGTTGGTGCTATCTAGCAAAATCGAATTTGCATTCAGTATCACAAAAGGAGTTGCCATGCTGTTTTCTTCTTCACATCAAAGGGGTTGGTTCCCCCTTGTGTTGGTCGTTCTCTCGCTGAGCCTGCTGCTTGGTTCACAGCAATCCGCTCACGCAAAGGACACCCTGACGCTGGCCATCAAGGGCGAGCCGGACGAAGGCTATGACCCCACCCTCGGATGGGGCCGCTACGGAAGCCCGCTGTTCCAGAGCACACTGCTCAAACGCGATGAGAACATGAATATCGTCAGGGATCTTGCCACGAATTACGAGCTTTCCGAAAACGGTCTTGTTTGGAGCGTGACCCTCCGTGAGGACGTGAAATTCTCCAACGGCCACCCCCTGACTGCCGAAGACGTGGCCTATACTTTCAATACAGCCGCAGCCTCCGGCGGCAAGGCCGACCTCATGAAACTCGACCGCGCCGAAGCCGTCGGGACCCACGAGGTGCTCATCCGACTGAAGGAGCGCGACTCCACCTTCATCAACAGGCTGGTTTCACTGGGTATCGTACCCAAAAGCATTCACGGGCCGGACTATGCGCGCAAGCCCGTCGGCTCCGGCCCCTACCGCATGGTGGAATGGACCGAAGGGCAGCAGATGATCGCCGAGATTAACCCGCACTACTACGGCGACACCCCGCACTTCAAGAAACTGGTTTTCCTTTTCACCGACGAAGACACCTCCTTTGCAGCCGCCAAAGCGGGCAAGGTGGATGTAGTCGTTGTGCCGCAGGCATTGGCCGTGCAGGAGATTCCCGGCATGAAGCTGCATCCGGTACGCAGCGTGGACAACCGCGGCCTGCTCTTCCCCACGGTCCCGGACGAGGGTCGCAAAACCGACAAGGGAATGCCCATCGGAAACGACGTTACCGCGGACCTCGCCATCAGGAAGGCGGCCAACGTGGCCATCGACCGCAAGGCGTTGGTGCAGGGCGTGCTGGAAGGTTTCGGACGTCCGGCATACGGCGTGTGCGACGGCCTGCCGTGGGACAATCCGGCCAACCGCATCGAGGACGGCGACCCCGCAAAGGCGCGCAATATCCTCGCGGACGGCGGATGGAAGGACACTGATGGTGACGGTGTGGTGGAAAAGAACGGTCAAGACGCCGAATTCACCATCATCTACCCTTCGGAACGCAGCATCCGCCAGTATCTCGCGCTGGCCTGCGCCGACATGCTTCGCAAGGTGGGTATCCGCGCCAAGGTGGAAGGCAAGCGCAGCTTCGACGAAATCAAGCAGCTCATGCACTCCCAGGTAATCGTCTTCGGCTGGGGCAGCCATGATCCCATCGAGATGTATCACCTGTTCAGCAGCCATCACGCCGGAGAAGGCTACAACAACCCCGGCTTCTACAAGAACACGAAAGTGGACGAGTACCTCGACAAGGCGCTTGCGGCCAAAGACTACGAAAGCTCCCTTGAATACTGGAAGAAAGCCCAGTGGGACGGCGAAACCGGCCTCAACGCGCGTGGCGATGCGCCGTGGGCATGGCTGGTCAACCTCGACCATACCTACTTCATCAGCGAACACCTCGACGTGGGCACCTCGCAGGTCGAGCCCCACGGTCACGGCTGGCCGGTCACCGCGAACATCCAGAAATGGAAGTGGATCGACTAGTTCTCCCCCTCACCTCGCCCGGCGGCGTGCCACCGACGCCGCCGGGCCATTCAGGGACTCATCATGATAAGCGCCACCCCACGATTCTTCCTCGGCAAGACCGCACGGCTGGCCTGCATCCTGACGCTGGTCAGCGTGCTCGCCTTCACCCTCGTCTCCATGTCGCCAATTGATCCCGTCACCGCATATATCGGCATTGACCGAATGCAGATCAGCACCGAACAGGAACGCCTGATCATCGAGCGGTGGGGACTGGACAAGCCCGCTACCGAACGATTCTTCCTCTGGGCGGGCAATGTCCTGCGCGGCGATCTTGGCGACTCCATGATTTTCAACGAACCGGTCATCGATGTCATCGCCAAGCGGTTCAAGACCTCGCTCTGGCTGATGCTGTCTGCATGGACCCTGTCCGGCGTGCTCGGATTCCTGCTCGGCGTGCTGGCCGGGATGCGGCGAGGCTCGCTGCTCGACCGGGGCATCCGGCTCTACGCCTATACCCTTGCCTCCACGCCTTCCTTCTGGCTCGGGCTGGTGCTGCTTGCGATTTTCTCGGTTTCGCTCGGGCTGACGCCCATCTGTTGCGCCACTCCCCCCGGAGTCTCCCCGGCAGATGCCACCCTGTGGGAACGAATCCAGCATCTCATTCTCCCGGCTGTGACGCTTTCGGTGGTGGGCGTGGCCCAGATCGCCCTGCACACCCGCGAAAAGATGATCGACGCCATGGAGAGCGACTATGCGCTCTTTGCCTTTGCTCAGGGAGAGAGCCGCTTCGGCGTGGCGTGTCGTCATGCGCTGCGCAACGTGGCGCTTCCGGCGGTGACGCTCCAGTTCGCATCCCTCGGGGAACTCTTCGGCGGATCGGTGCTGGCGGAACAGGTTTTTTCCTACCCCGGACTCGGACGCGCCACGGTGGAAGCCGGCATCAGGGGTGACGTTCCGCTACTGCTGGGCATCACGCTCTTCAGTGCGATCTTCGTTTTCTTCGGCAACTTCATGGCCGACCTGCTCTACGGTGTGCTCGATCCACGGATTCGCATCGGCAGGGAGGTGTCGCAATGAACGGTTCCTCTATCATGCATTCACCGTCCACGAGCCTTGCGGACCGGCTGCGCCTCATGGACGGTCGCGGTCGGGCCGCATGGACCGTAGGGCTCTGTTGCCTCTACTTCGCATCCCTCGCCGTAACGGCATGGCTCATGGATGACTCCGGCCTGTCCACGGACTTCATGAACCGAAAACTCGCCCCGAGCCTCGCGTATCCTTTCGGCACGGATTGGCTCGGGCGGGACATGCTGGTCCGCACGGTCAAAGGGCTGTGTCGAAGCCTCGGCATCGGTCTCATGGCAGCAGTGTTCAGCTCCTTCGTATCGGCCGGACTGGGCATTGCGGCCGCCACCCTCGGTCCGAGGGTGGATGCGGCGGTCTCCGGCCTTATCGATCTCGTCATGGCCACGCCGCATCTGGTCTTGCTGATTCTCGTCTCCTTTGCCTGCGGTGGCGGCGCAACCGGCGTGGTGGTTGCCGTAACGGTCTCGCACTGGCCTCGGCTGGCCCGAATCATCCGCGCCGAGGTGCTGCAACTCAGGCAGGCTGAATTCATACGCCTTTCACACCGCATGGGACGCAGCCCCCTGTGGATAGCCCGACACCATATGCTTCCCCACGTGCTGCCGCAGTTCGTCATCGGGCTGATCCTGCTGTTCCCCCACGCCATTCTGCACGCAGCCGGACTGACCTTCCTCGGATTCGGCCTGTCCCCCCATAATCCGTCCATCGGCATCCTTCTGGCGGAATCCATGCGCCACCTTTCCACGGGGTACTGGTGGCTGGCGGTGCTGCCGGGGTTGTCGCTTGTGGTGACGGTAAAGCTCTTCGACGTACTCGGGAACCGCCTCAGGCTCATCACGGAACCCAGAACCAGTCAGGTGTAATCATGCTCGACATCGACAACCTTCGGGTGGAGTTCACCCGCTACGGACGCGGCGGCAAACGTACCACGGCCCGTCCGGTCAACGACCTCACGTTGGACATGCGCGCGGGGGAAATCCTTGCAGTCATCGGTTCAAGCGGCTCCGGCAAGAGTCTGCTGGCTCACGCCCTGTTGGGACTGCTCCCCGCCAATGCACGCATCTCGGGCGTCATGACATATCGCGACAAAGCGCTCACCCCAAAACGCATCAGAAGACTGCGTGGCCGTGAAATAGCCCTTGTGCCGCAGTCAGTGGCGCATCTGAATCCACTGGTAAACGTGGGCAGGCAAGTCTACCGCGCCGCAAGGCTTAGCGGCCAATGCTGCCAGACCGCTGCCACGAGACGCGACGAGTCCTTCGAGCGCTACAACCTTCGCGACACCGTACGCAGCATGTTTCCCTTTCAGGTTTCGGGAGGCATGGCGCGACGCGTGCTCACCGCCACGGCGACTGCGGGCGACGCAAGACTGCTCATCGCCGACGAGCCCACCACGGGGCTGGATGAAGAGGCGGCCCGAAGCTCTCTGGAATACCTGAGACGCCTCGCGGACGGAGGCAAATCGGTGATGCTCATCAGCCATGATCTGGAAGCGGCCCTCTCCGTGGCGGACCGGGTCGCCGTCATCTACGCCGGGAGCGTGGTGGAAATTGCGCCGGTGTTCCAGTTTCGCGAAAACGGGCACATCAGGCATCCTTACACGCAGGCGCTCTGGGATGCCCTGCCCGGACGCAGCTTCACGCACATTCCGGGCAATCAGCCCGCAGAGGACGATGACAGGCCGGGTTGCTCCTTCGCGGACCGATGCCCCCGTGTCAGAAAGCAGTGCCGCGAATCCGCACCGGAAATGCGGACCGTCGAAGCAAACCGTGTGAGGTGTCATCATGCTTAGAGCGGATAATGTCTCGTTCCGTTATGAAACCGGCCCGTGGATTCTTTCGGACACCAGCATCGGCATTCGCCCTGGCGAAGTCGTGGGGCTGCCGGGACCCAGCGGACGCGGCAAGACGACTCTTGCGAGGCTCCTCGGGGGCTATCTGCATCCGGAGAAAGGGAGGATCGGCATCGGCGGCGACAAGCTGCCACGTCGTGGCTTCCACCCGGTTCAGCTTGTATTTCAGCACCCCGAACTGGCCATGAATCCACGTTGGAAAGCATGGAGAATCCTATCCGAAGCAGGCGAGCCTGACCCGCAGGTTGTGGAAGCGCTCGGCATTTGCCACCACTGGTTTTCACGGTATCCGCACGAGCTTTCAGGCGGAGAACTCCAACGGCTGGCGCTGGCGCGGGCCATGAATCCGGCGACGCGTTATATCGTGGCGGACGAAATGACCGCCATGCTGGACCCCAACACGCAGGCGCTCATCTGGAACGTGGTTCTGGACTGGGCCCAACGCCGCAATGTGGGGATACTCGCCGTAAGTCACGACAGAAAACTGCTCTCCCGCGTGGCAGACCGGGTGGAAAGCATGTTTGACGACATGGTGGCGTTTCCGGAAAACGAAAAAGGACGCGAGGCCGCCTGAGGCTGCCCCGCGTCCTTTGGAATCATTTTCCTGCTATCTAGAGGATTTCCAGCCCGGCCTCTTCCATGAGCGGAATCGCGTATTCAATGGAGACCGCATAGGAGAAGCTGGTGGGCATCCCCCGCTCCTCTTCAGTTGCGGGCGAGGCTTCCAGCGGATCGAACCGTCCGCTGACGATGCCGATGACGCGCTGGTCCTCCATGTTCAGCAACGGGCCGCCGCGACTTCCGTCGTGCACGCGACTGTCGAACAGGAACAGCTTGGTCTCGTTGTTGGAACGCATCTTGGCGCAGACCACGGCCTGCTGCATCACCTGATTGTAAATGCACTGAAAGCCGAAAGCGAAGCCGAGGCAGGCAACGCCGTTGCCCATATCCACGGCATCGGGGACGCCAATGACATGGTCCGGCATGGTAATCTCCATGCTTTCGCTGAAAGCCAGCAGGGCCACATCGCGGTCCTTGTCCTGACTGACGACGTGTACGGGCATCGCATTGAGTTCTTCCGGGCTCATGGGTAGAAAGTCAACATCGGACGGGACCGGCACCACCATCAGGTTTTTATGGTTGCCGATGGCGTGGGAGACCGTAAGCAGGTAACCGTCGGGGTGCACCACGAAAGCAGTGCCGAGGAAGACCAGACGTTCCTGGTCGTCCATGCTGAAAAGCCGCATGCAGCCGTTTCGATAACGAAGATAAACGTCCTGAAGCATCGATGGGAAACTCCGGTATATTGTTTTAAGGCAGCCAGGATTCAACGCGCTCGGAATGGGTATTCATCCAGCGCAGGGCCTTATCGTAAGGGAAAAGACCGCGGTCTTCCTGAATCCAGAGCATGAGTCGGCCCATTTCCTTGGGCGTCCAGTAGAAGTTGTTGAGCAGCGCGTAGACGTCGGGGTCCTCCTGCTGCAGTCCCTTGCGGACCATGGTGGCGATATGACCGCCCTGGCCGTAAACGCCTTCGGGATCATCAAGGAATTCGAGATTCCAGCGGGCGAACATCCAGTGCGGTTTCCAGCCCGTCACCACGATCCAGCGCTGATGGCTCACCGCTCGGGAAAGCTCGGCAACCATGGTCGCGTCGCTGCCGGGAACCAGCCGCATCTTGTCTTTAAGACCGTACACCTTTAGGGCCTCTCTGGTCTTGTCCATGACACCGGCGCCTGGGTCGATCCCGATAATGCGGTTGTCGTACTTCGAAGCGTCCTTTCCGAGTTCCGGGATGGACGTGGTCGGCACGTAGATGCGGTTTTTTATGCCGGTTCCCGTCGTAAAGCGGCCCTTAGGCACCTTGGGAACCACGAGCCCGATGCGCGTGCCTTCGAGGTTCGGGCCGAGATTTTCCACCTCGGAGCCGTACTGTTCGAAATATACGTCCTGCGTTTCCGGCAGCCACGCGGAGAGCATGGCGTCCGCTTCGCCTTCGGCCACCATTCGCCACATGTTTTCGGCATCGGTGGCCACGAGTTCGCAGGTGCGTCCCAGCTTTTCCTGAAGCACGGCGCGCATGAGGTTGGCGCTGGCAGTGGAGGACGCCCATCCGGTGTAGGCGATGGTCACGGACCTCTTTGCCGCGAAGGCCGGAGAAGCTATCAGCAGCGTCAGGCAGAGAAGCAATACGAGTTTGCGCAAAACGGTTCCTCCTGTTGTAGATGACGGGTCCGGGAAACGCCTACCAGAGTCGGCGCCTGCCGAATGTCTTGCCGGTCACGGGCTTGTGCTTGACGCGGAACCGCGACGGCTTTTTGCTGGCTTCGAGACTGAATTCCTGCGGACCGGCGTAATCGCTCAGCCCCTTGTAGAGTGAGTAACACATTCCAAGCAAAATGGCAGCGAACGGAAGGCCGGTGGTGATGGTGGCCGTCTGAAGCGCCACGAGTCCGCCGCCCATAAGCAGCACCGCCGCCACGACGCCTTCGAGGATGGCCCAGAAGAGCCGCGAGAGCACGGGCGGGTTCGGGTCGCCGCCGGAAGTGATGATGTCGATGACCATCGAGCCCGAGTCCGAGGACGTGACGAAGAAGGTCATGATGACCACCACGCCGAGCAGGGATGTGGCCTGCGACAGCGGGAAGTTCTCCAGCATCACGAACAGCGAGACGGGAATGTTTTCCTGCACAGCCTGCGCAATGCCGCCCGCGCCGAACATTTCGATATAAAGCGCCGTGTTGCCGAAGATGGTGATCCACAGGAAAGTGATCAGCGTCGGCACCAGCAGCACGCCCATGATGAACTGGCGGATGGTGCGGCCAAAGGACACGCGGGCGATGAACATGCCCACGAACGGCGACCACGCGATCCACCACGCCCAGTAGAAGATGGTCCAGCCGTGCTGCCACTGGGTGTGCTCATACGTTTCGTTCCAGGTGGAAAGCTGGGGCAGGAACTGGATGTAGTAACCGATGTTCTCAAGCGTGCCGTTGAGGATGAACAGCGTGGGTCCGAGGACCAGCACGAAGATCGCAAGACCGCCTGCGAGTGCAATGTTGATCTCGCTGAGTCGGCGAATACCCTGATCCAGCCCCTTGACGACACTCCACGTGGCCACAAGGGTGATGCCCGCGATAAGGATGACCTGAATGGTGCTGCTCTGCCCGATGCCCCAAAGGTGGTCCAGTCCGGCATTCACCTGCTGGACCCCGAGGCCGAGGGAGGTAGCCACGCCGAACAGCGTCGCCACGGTGGCCATGATATCGATGATGTTGCCAATCCAGCCGTAAATCTTATCCCCGAAAATGGGATAGAATGCGGTGCGGATGGAGAGCGGCAGCCCCTTGTTGAAGGAGAAGAAGGCCAAGGCCAGCGCCACGATGGTGTACACGCCCCACGGGTGCAGTCCCCAATGCAGGAAGGTGATGTCCATGGCCTTGCGCGCCGCCTCGGTGGTGCCCGGTTCCGTCAACGGGTTCGCCACGAAATGGAACATGGGTTCCGCAACGCTGTAAAAGAGCAGGCCGATACCCATGCCTGCGGAAAAGAGCATGGCGAACCAGCCTCCGGTGGAAAACTCCGGCTCCGCGTCCGGCCCGCCCAGCCGTATGTCCCCGAACCTGCTGGCCAGCAGTAGAAGGACGAACAGCAGGACGATATTGATCGTGGCGATGAAGAACCACCCCGCATAGGTGGACATGTACGACTGCATCGCCTGAAACACGTTGCCGAGAAGCTGCTGGAAAATGATCGTGACGGTCACGAACAAAATGATCGCACCCGCGGATCCGAAAAAGACCCATGGGTGCACTTCCAGGTGAAACCAGCCTTCTTTTCGGGCTCCGCTTTCCACTTGACCGTTGCTGCTTTCCTGTTCACTCACGTTGAATATCCTCGAAATCGTGATGAGGCCCCGAACGGGGCGGATTACGTATTTACCACCTCTGCCAGCGGCGCGATGCGACGTCCCCTCTCCAGCGCCCTTCCTGTATTCAGGCAGCCGGCACGCCGGGCAGACAAGTGTACATTTTCAGATTGTTAAACCTAGGTCACATGAAAGCCCCGGTCAAGAGATGCGCCGTCAGATTCTTAGCATAATGCAACAGCCTCGGAAGGTGCGACATTATTAACGACGGCAGCGGTGCTAGCCTCGACGACTCTCATCAAGGGCGCGAATGATCGTCTTGGACAGCCGCGTCATGTCGAAGGGCTTCATCAGGATGGCCCGGATACCTACTTCACCCGGGCGGATGTTGTCCAGCGACGATGAGAACCCCGTACAGAGCACCACCGGAAGGTCGGGCCGAAGCTCGTGAACGGCCGCGGCCAGCCTGTCGCCGGTCATGTAGGGCATGGTCTGGTCCGTGATGAGCACATCAAAGTCATCAGGCGCGGCCTCGAACAATTCCAGCGCCCTGCGGCTCTCATTGACGCCGACCACCGAATAGCCGAGATCGGTGAGCATCTGCTCGCCCACCTCGACCATGTCCGGCTCGTCGTCCACCAACAGGACGCGTCCGCTTCCGCGCTGCGGCACGGACCGGGGGCGCGATGGTGTCCTGTCGGCCTCGTCCGCGCCCGGAGCTTCCGGAATATACACCTCGAAGACGGTGCCCTCGCCGGGTGTGCTTCGCACATTGATGCCGCCGTTCATGCTTCCTATGATGCCGTGCACCATCGAAAGTCCGAGTCCCGTTCCCTTGCTCTGCGGCTTGGTGGTGAAGAACGGGTCGAAGATGCGGTTCATGATGTTTTCCGGAATTCCCACCCCGGTGTCCGCCACGCTGAGTTTGAGATAGTCGCCCGCTTCGAGGCGGCCTCCGGGCAATAGAAGCGGCCCGTCGAGCTTTTCGCGGTTCAGTGTCAGGGAAAGAAGCCCGCCCTCTTCCTCCATGGCGTACGCCGCATTGGTGCCGAGGTTGGTAATGACCTGATGCACCTGACTGGAATCACCGAGAATCCAGCCGTGCTCCACGCCCATGTCCAGCCGCACCTCGATGGTGGACGGCAGGGAGATGCGCAGGAAATTGTCCACCTCGCGCAACAGCGGGACCATGTCCACGCGTTTGCTGTCAGGCTTGCGCCTGCGGCTGAAGACCAGAATCTGGTTGACCATTTCCTTGGCGCGCTGGGCGGAATGCATGATGCGCCCCATGTTGGAATGTCCGCGCGTGCCCTCCTCCAGCGTCGGCATGGCCAGTTCCGCGTACCCCAGAATGGCCGCAAGAATGTTGTTGAAATCATGCGCGATGCCGCCCGCAAGCGTCCCCAGCTCCTCAAGCTTCTGGCTTTGGCGCAGCTGCTTTTCCATTTGCAGTTGTTCCGTGATGTCACGGGCCACCTCGACGTATCCAGTCATGCGACCGGTGTCGTCGTGAATGGGCGAAATACTCAGGTCAACCACATAATCCGCGCCGGATTTCTTGCGGTAGGTCGTCTGCCCGCGCCAGACTTCGCCCCGCTCCAGACTCTCCCATATCTCGGTGAAAAAATCCTCACTGTGGGCGTCGCTTCGCACGATGGAGACATGGCGGCCTTTGAGATCGTCGAGAGAATATTCGCTCATTCGCTCGAACGACGGGTTCATGTACTCCATTATCCCATCGGTATTGATGATGAATATGCCGTCCTGCGCCTGCTCTATGGCGGTCATAAGCCGCACGCGCTCGTTGAGTTCCTTCTTGAGTTCAAGCGTACTCTCGCTGATGCGCTTCTGCAGCGTGCGGTTCCATGAAATGATGAAGGCCACGAAAAGAACGATCAGCAGAATCCCGCCCGCGATGTAGACCCAGAAGCGCTTGTTCTGGAGCAGGAAGGATATGTAGTGCTGGTCGAGGGTGACCCACTTGCGGTAGATTCTGTCATGCTCTTCCTGACTGATGGAATCCAGCCCCTTCTGCAGGATGGAGTTGAGCATGGGCCAATCCGAACGGGTGGCTATACGATGGAATATCTTGTAGTCGGTGTGCCCGGCCACTCTGAGGTTGGTGATACCCTTTTCCTCTATGAAATAACTTGCTTGCGGCAGGGAGATGATAGTGGCGTCTATCTCGTCGAAGGAGACGTGCAGCAGCGCGGCCAGATAGTTGTAAACGGGCTGGATGTGGATTTCCGGATAATATTTTCGGACGTAGTCGATGACCGCATTGCTTTTGGGCAGGGCAAGGTCCATGTCGCTCATGTCCTTGAGCCGCAGGTAGCGCTTCTGGTTCTTGTTGACCAGAATGACGGTGGGGATCACAAGGTAAGGCCGTGTGAAGCGCATGTAGTCGATGCTTGCGGGGTTGGCCCAGAACGCGGCGATGAGGTCCACCTCCCTGTCCTCTGCCTTTTGCAGCAACTTCTTGAGGTTGGTGGTCTCCACCACCTCGAACTCCATGCCCAGCCGGTCTCCCAGAAGGTGCATGTAGTCCGCGACCATGCCCTTGTACTCGGCCTTTTCACCAAAGAATTCCAGCGGACGGGTTGACGGAGTGACCCCGAGTCGTATCTTCTTGTGGTCGGCGATCCACTCGCGCTCCTGCGGCGTGAGCTTGAGCCGCTGACGACTCGACGAGCCGAGGAACAGCGCACCGAGCACGGCCAGCACCACGAATCCTGCCACCGCGAACTTCACGTACGGGCGACGCATCGCCGACATTCTTTTCGCCATCACGTCCTTCCCCCTCGCGGCCTCATGAAACGTCCCGGCCGCTCATGGAATATAAGTCGTGCAACCCTTTTGCGCAAGCTCGGCTCAAATACGCGTAATAACGCATAGATTTTTCAAGCAAAAAGGAAGAGCGAGGCCGCGGCTCGACAAATTTCGCAAAATGGGACATATGTCCCGCAGGCTTCATTAAACGGAACGAGGGACAGTAGCATGGCAACTATTCTCGTGCTGGACGACGATCCGGATATCAGCACCATCATCACCCAGCTGGCCGAGGATGCAGGGCACGAGGCACACGCGGCCTCCACCATCGCCGAAGGGCTGGACACCCTCGGCCGCATCCCGACCGATCTGGTCTTTCTCGACGTGAGCCTGCCCGACGGCAGCGGCATAGACGCCCTTTCCAAAATCCGCGGCTTCCCCACCAGGCCGGACGTTATCATCATCACCGGCCTCGGCGACCCGGACGGCGCGGAGTTGGCGATCCAGAACGGCGCGTGGGACTACATTGAGAAGACCAGCACCCTCAAGCAGATCATGTTTTCCATGGACCGCGCCCTGCGCTTCCGCGAGAAAGCCCGCAAGCCTGCCATGGTGAGCATCAAGCGCGACAGACTCATCGGCGACAGTCAGGCGCTGCAACCGGTGATAGAAAACATCTCCGTGGCGGCCGCCGGCGATGCTGGCGTGCTGATCACGGGGGAGACCGGTACCGGCAAGGAAGTCATCGCGCGCACCATCCACGAAAACAGCCCCCGCTCCGAAGGCAGCTTCGTGGTGCTCGACTGCGCTTCGCTGCCGGCCAGCCTCGCGGAAGGCGAACTCTTCGGTCACGTCAAGGGCTCCTTCACCGGGGCCAACACCACCCGCACAGGTCTGGTTGGGCAGGCCGACGGTGGAACTCTCTTTCTGGATGAGGTGGGCGAACTGCCGCTGGCCGTGCAGGCCACCTTCCTGCGCGTGTTGCAGGAAAAGCGATTCCGTCCCGTGGGCAGCACCAAGGAGTTCGACAGCGACTTCCGGCTCATGGCAGCCACCAACCGCTCGCTGGAAGACATGTGCGAGCAGGGGCTTTTCCGCAGCGACCTGTACTACCGCATCAAGGCGTGCGCCATAGAGATGCCTCCGCTTCGCAAGCGGTTGGAGGATGTCCCGGCCATTTGCCGTTTCCACCTTGAACGGCTCTGCGAGAAGTATGAAAAGGACGTCCCTGAACTGTCCGAGGATTTTCTCAGCGTGCTCATGAACTACGACTGGCCCGGCAACATCCGCGAACTGGTCCAGACCATGGAACGCACCATCATGCGCGGCGGCGACGAACCCGTGCTCTACCCGGAGCACCTGCCCGTGGACATCCGGGCCAAGGCCATGCGCCGCACCGTAGGCAAGCACGATGAACCGCTCGATGAGACCGCGACATTCGCCCCGGACGCGCCGACGCTTCCCGCAGCGGACCGGACGAACTTCCCTAACGACCTGCTCAACGGACCGCTTCCGGAGTTCAAGGATTACCGGAAGGAATGCCTTGCCCGCATCGAGCGCCCCTACCTTGAACGACTTCTCGACGAGGCCGACGGCAACATCAAGGAGGCCTGCCGCCTCTCCGGCATCTCGCGCACCCGCCTCTACGCCATGCTCAAGGACCACGACATGTCCAGATAACCGGCGGTCCCTTCCGACCGCCGGGACTATGCGTGTTCACCATGCGGGACTGTCCCGATTTTTGGGACGACCGTCCCGCATCCTGAACACTTTCATGCCTGATCAGTTCTTTTTTCGAAACAACACCCAGAGCCTTTTTCGCATATCACATTGAAAAGTGTGATTTTTTTTATTTGTGGCACATTTCGTGTTTTCCAGAAAAGCAATTCCGGAAACTCTGAAGGCCGGAAAAGAGTGAGGAGGCCCCGGGCGACCGGGGAGTGTCATGAAAGAATTTTTCAATCATAAGAAGGACACCATGAAACGTATTATCGCACTTCTTCTGTGTCTCTGCGCAGCGTTCGCGCTGACCGCATGCAACGACGAGGGCGGAGAAAAGGCTTCCAACGAGCCCACCGTCATCAAGCTCGCCACCCAGCATCCCATCGAGCACATGGCTCACAAGGCCGCCGAGCGCGTCAAGGCTCGCATCGAGAAGGAAACCGAGGGTCGCGTACAGGTCAAGATTTACCCGGCCAACCAGCTGGGCGACGCTTCCCAGATTTACGAAGAAATCATCCGCGGCTCCATCGATGCCGGTCACATCACCGTGCCGGACCAGTTCGACTCCCGCCTCGGCGCAGGCTTCCTGCCCTACATCGCCCGCGACTACGACCAGATCCGCGAAGTGTTCGCCAGCGACGCTTTCCTGCCGCAGGAAATGTCCAAGATGCATGACGATCTGGGCGTGAAATTCTTCTCCTACTTCGGTGAAGGCTTCATCGGCGTCGGCACTGTCGAGCCGCTGAAGAACGTCACCACCCCCGGCACCGAAAAAGGCATGATGATCCGCGTGCCCGGTCTGGACGTATTCAAGTTCGGCGCAGAGGAACTCGGCTTCCGCACCTCTTCCCTGCCCTACGCCGACACCTACTCCGCCCTGCAGACCGGCGTGGTCAAGGGCTGGCTCGGCGGTCCCCCGAACCTGAACTACCTCGGCTTCCGCGACGTCATCAACCACTACTACCAGTACAACGTCAACTTCGAGTCCACCCAGTACGTCATGAACCAGGAAAAGTTCATGTCCATCCCCGAAGCCGACCGCAAGGTTGTCGAAGAGGCATTCGTGGACGAAGGCCAGCAGTCCTTCCTGATGGCCGAGAGCGAAGACCAGATGTACCGCAAGAAGCTCGAAGAAGCCGGTGTTGAAGTGCACATGCTCACCACCCAGGAACTCGAAGAGTGCGCCTCCTACGTCCGCGACAAGGCTTGGAAGCGTCTTGAAAAGAACCTGACCCCCGAGCTCCTCGAAGGCATCAAGAACTCCTACTAGCCAAGGGTTTGCGAGCGCGGCCGGCGCTCTGAACCAGCCAGACAGCGGCGGCGTGGCCGGACCATCCGACCAGATGGGAACTCACTCCCTCCGACCACGCCGCCCTTTTTCTCAAGAAACACGGATTTCCCGAATCCACGCAAGGAGTATTTTCCATGCAACCCATTGAAAACGCACCGCGTATTCCGCTGTGGGGCGCTCTGGGCAAGTTTCAGAAGACCATGATGACGATCAGCAGCATCCTCATCGTCTGCATGATCTGCTACGCGGTCGTCGCCCGCTACGTCTTCGGTTCGGACTTCTACGGGTCCGAGGAACTCATCCAGATGCTGGCCTTCTGGCTCTACTTCATGGGTGCCGCACAGGGCAGCCGCGAGAAGAGCCAGATCTCGGCAGACATCCTGACCTGCTACATAACCAGCGAGAAGTGGTGTCGAATCGCCCACCTCGTCAAAGATTTCCTGACCACCGGTATCTGCCTGCTGGTGACCGTCTGGGCCGTGGAGTTCGTGGCCTGGGGCTTCAAGATGATGCCCATGTCCCCCGTCTTCCGACTGCCCATGCTCATTCCGCACAGCGCCATCGGCCTCGGTTTCGTGCTCATGTCGCTGTACCACACGGTCTACCTTGTTCAGGATTCGGCCTCCTTCATCCGCGACGTCCGCGCAGGCCGTTACGCCCAGTAAGAGGAAAGACTCATGAGCATTACCGTAGCAATAGCGATCCTTATTCTCGTGGTCACGCTGTTCATAGGCATCCCCATTCCGTTTGCCTTCTTCAGCTCGGCCGCATACCTTCTCTACACTGGCGGATACGATCCGGGCTTCCTGCTGCCCTACGGCTTCGCCAAAATGAACTCCGTCGTCCTGCTGACCATTCCGCTGTTCATCATGGCGGGCGGCATAATGGACAAGGGCGGCATCGGCGACAAGCTGGTCGATGTCGTGGACACCATCGCCGGACGCATCCGCGGCGGCCTCGGGGTGGTCACCGTCGTGACCTGTGCCATCTTTGGCGCGGTCTCCGGCTCCTCCTCCGCCACCGTGTCCTGTATCGGTTCGATCATGATCCCCAAGCTCAAGCGCGCGGGCTACCCGGTGGGCCACGTGGCCGCCATCCTCGCCAACTCGGGCGTACTGGGCATCCTGATTCCGCCCTCCATGCTGATGATCCTGTACGCATGGATGGCCAACCAGTCCGTGCTGGCCTGTTTCCTCGCGGCATTCGTTCCCGGCATCATCGTCACCGTGCTGATGAGCCTCGTGAACATCTACCTGCTGCGCAACAACAAGGAAATCGAGGTTGCCGAGCACCGCGACTTCGCCACCACCACCAAGCTCTTCGTCAGCAAGAGCGCCAAGGCTTCCCCGGCGCTGATGATGCCCGTCATCATCCTCGGCGGCATCTACGGCGGCGTCATGACGCCCACCGAAGCCGCTGCCGTGGCCGTGCTCTACGCCATCCCGGTGGCCATGTTCCTGTACAAGGGCCTGAAGCTGAAGAACCTCGCATCCACGCTGATCGAGTCCGCCACCACCACCGGCGTCATCATGGCCATGATGTTCGCGGTCATGATCCTTTCCCGGCTCTACATCATGGAGAACCTGCCCGAGCAGATCATGGGCGTGCTGACCACCATCTCCGAGAATGAAATGGTGATCCTGCTGATGATCAACGTGTTCCTGATCTTCATGGGCATGCTCATGGACGACGTCTCCGGCATCCTGCTCGGAACGCCCATCCTGCTGCCGCTAGTGACGCAGATCGGCGTTGACCCGGTCCATTTTGCGGCTATCATGGGTGTGAACCTCGGCATGGGTAACGTCACGCCTCCAACGGCACCGCTTCTCTATCTCTCGGGACGCATATCCGGAGCGCAGCTCACCGGAATGCTCCGGCCGACTCTCTACCTGCTCATCTTCGCCTGGCTGCCGACCCTGCTGATCACGACCTACGTGCCCGAAGTGTCCCTCGGACTGGTCAACCTGCTCATGAAATAGGGGTATACAATGGAAAGCATCAGGGAACTCTACAGAATCGGCGTCGGCCCGTCCTCGTCCCACACCATGGGACCGAAAAAGGCGGCCGAGACCTTCCTGGAACGCAACCCGGAGGCCGCGTCCTTCCGCGTGACCCTCTACGGCTCGCTGGCCGCCACCGGCAAGGGGCACCTGACTGACTGGGCCGTGCTTCAGGTGCTTGGCAACGAACGCACCGAGGTCATCTGGAAGCCCGAAGTCGAACTGCCCGAGCATCCGAACGGGCTGGAATTCGAGGCCCTCGACGGCGAAGGCGCCGTCACCGCATCGTGGCAGGCCTACTCCGTGGGTGGCGGGGCCGTTCGCGGCGCGGGCGACGACGAAGAGCCGCCGGTTCAGGTCTACGACCTGCCCGACCTGACCTCCATCATGGAAATGTGCGAGGAAAAGGGCCTCACCTACTGGGAATACGTGGAACAGTGCGAAGGTCCCGAAATATGGGAGTTCCTGCGGGAAGTTTGGCAGGTCATGCAGGATGCCGTGCGCCGGGGACTGGACACGCAGGGCGTGCTTCCGGGCAGCATCGGCCTCAAGCGGCAGGCATGGAGCTACTACAAGAAGGCCAAGCTCTCCGGCCCCGACATCCAGCAGACCGGCAAGGTCACCGCCTACGCGCTGGCCGTCTCCGAAGAGAACGCGGGCGGCGGAACCATCGTCACCGCCCCCACCTGCGGTGCGGCGGGCATCGTCCCGGCGGTGCTGTACTACCTGCGCGAATCGCAGGAGCCCACGGAGAACGAGATTCTCCACGCCCTCGCCACGGCGGGACTCATCGGCACCATCATCAAGCAGAACGGCTCCATCTCCGGAGCCGAGGTGGGGTGCCAGGGCGAGGTAGGCTCCGCGTGCGCCATGGCGTCGGCCGCCGCCACGCAGATCATGGGCGGTTCGGTGCGGCAGATCGAGTATGCGGCGGAGATGGGCCTTGAGCATCATCTCGGCCTGACCTGCGACCCGGTGGACGGCCTGGTCCAGATCCCCTGCATCGAACGCAATGCCTGCGCCTCGTCCCGCGCCTTGAGCCGCGCGCAAATGGCCTACCTTTCGGACGGACGCCACCGCATTCCCTTTGACGAGGTGGTGCAGGTCATGAAGCAGACGGGCCATGATCTGCCAAGCCTGTACCGGGAAACCTCCACGGGAGGACTCGCCAAGGTCTACGGCGACCGCATGAAAAACATTCAGGGTGGTTGCTGACCACCCTCCACCCATGTCCCGGACGGGGCTTCGTTTCGGCGGAGCCCCGTCATTGTATCAGCCACGGATTTCACGCAAGGAACACCACCATGTCCGACACCGCACGCCCTGCCAGCATCTTCAACGACGTTCTCGGCCCCGTCATGACCGGCCCTTCCAGCTCCCACACCGCAGGCCCCACCCGCATCGGCAAGGCCGTGCGCAAACTCGTGGGGGAAGACATCCTGCGCGCCACCATCGCTTTCAAGGAAGACGGGGCCTACCCCGCCACCTACAAGGGTCAGCGCACCGACATGGGATTCGTCGGCGGCCTGCTGGGGTTCGGTCCCGAACATGAACAACTCATCGACGCCCTGAACATCGCACCGGAACGCGGGCGAAACTACCGCTTCACCTCAGAGCCGCTGGATCATCCGCATCCCAACGCCGCGCGCATCACCGCCACCGGCGTCAGCGGCCGCACACAGACCTTTCTGACCGTCTCAACAGGCGGCGGCATGTTCGAGATATGCGAGATCGACGGCCACCCCGTCTCCATCCGCGGCGACTTTTATGAAATGACCGCGCAGTGTCCGGACCCGTCGCGGCAGGAAGAGCTTCAGGCAGAGGCGGCAGCCATCGGTGCTCGCCTTACCGCCACAGACGGCCCCGACGGCCTTTTCATACACCTCTCGTCCGAAGCACCGTTTTCCCCCTCCCTGCTCAAGCTCGCTGGAGCCATGGACACCGAAGGGGAGTGCCGCGTTTCCCTCATGGATCGCATCCTGCCGGTCGGCGGTCGCTTTCAATACGACATGCCCTTCATGGACGCCGCCGGAGCGCAGAAAGTCGCCCGTTCGGAAGGGCTGGACGCGGCGGAGCTGGCGATCCGTTACGAAACGGCGGCCAGCGGTGCAAGTCGAGACGAAATCATGGAACGCATGAAGGAAATCATCCGATTCATGCGCGCTTCCGCGGAAACAGGACTGCGCGGCGGCCTGCCCAAAACCGGCTACATGGATCCGGTTGCGGCAGACATGGCCGTGAACGCACAGCAAACGAGGCTTGCCGATCTGGGTGTCATGAACCGTGGTATGCTCATCGCCACCGCGGTCATGGAATGCAACAGCGCGGGCGGCATCGTGGTGGCCGCCCCCACCGCAGGCTCCTGCGGAACGCTGCCAGCAGCGGTGCTCTCCGTAGCCGAATCCATGGGGCTGTCCGCGGATAAGCAGGCAGAAGCCATGCTCGCAGCCGGACTGGTCGGAGTATTCATCGCGCATCAGGCCACCTTTGCGGCCGAGACCTGCGCCTGTCAGGCCGAGATCGGCTCATCGACCGCCATGGCAGCCGCTGCGGTTTCCCAGTTGCTTGGCGGCAGCACTGAGCAGTCCTTCGCCGCAGCCGGTCTGGCCCTGCAGAACGTCATGGGGCTGATTTGCGATCCCATCGGCGGGCTGGTGGAACTGCCCTGCGTCAACCGCAACTCCATGGCCGCCTCCAACGCGGTGGTCTCCGCCAACATGGTCCTTTGCGGATTCGACCCGGTCATCCCGCTGGATGAGGTCATCATCGCCATGCGAGAGACCGGAAAACTGCTTCCCTCCGAACTGCGCTGCACCACACGCGGCGGTCTGTGCATCACGCCCACAAGCCTCGCCATTCAGGACAAACTGAATCGGCCGGCTTGAGCACCGGACCATTTCAGAAGCCCCCGCGAGTGTTTCCATACTCCCACGGGGGCTTATCCTGCTGCGGTTTTACCCCAAATTTTATTGCCCGAGATTACGACTACCTAAGCTGAAACATGCCATGAAGTTTCCGCAAGAATGAAGTCAACCCCTTGCTTCCGATTAGGGCTTGGGCTAGGTTCTTGCGCGTTCACGATGTCCTTCAGGTGGCCTACCGGCCACAACAGGGAATCCGGTGAAAATCCGGGGCGGTCCCGCCGCTGTAATCCCCTACCGAAAGGGAAAGGAAAGGTCCACGAGCCACTGCCGAAAGGCGGGAAGGCGGGCCGGACGGGGAAAGCCAGAAAACCTGCCTGAAGCGTATCCAGCCCGGAGCGAAGCGCGGACTTTGCCAAGGGTCATGATTGGTTCACATAACAAAAACAGTTGCCGTGCCGTGTCGGTTCAGCCGTCCGCGCCGAAAGGGCAACCCTGCAAAACAGTCAAACGCCGTCCAACGTGGTCCGGCGTTTTCAGCTTTCCGCGAAGCGCTGTTTTCAAGAGAGACACATGCCGGTTCAGATTCTCAAACGCGACGGATGCCTCGAAACCTGGTCGACCAAACGGGTCGGCGATGCCATCTTCAAAGCCCTCAAGGGCAGCGGCATCAAGGACCCCCTGCTTTCCACCCGGCTGGCCAAAAAGGTCGAGCAGAAGCTCAGGAACGTGGATGTTCCCGAACAGGAAATGGTTCAGGACATGGTCCAGCAGGTTCTCATGGAGGCCCGCCTGTACAAGGTGGCGGAGCGCTACATCATCTACCGTGAGAAACGCCGCGAGATGCGCGCCCAGAACGAATCCTTCCTGAACATATCCGGAGTCACCGAAAGCTATCTCGATAATATCGACTGGCGGGTGAACGAAAACTCCAACATGGTCCACTCCTTTCAGGGCCTGATCCTGCATATGGCCGGATCGGTCCAGGCAAGGTACATGCTGGACAAATATCCCGAAGAAGTCCGCATGGCGCACACCCACGGATACTTCCACATACATGACCTGTCCTTCGGACTGGCGGGCTACTGCTCGGGCTGGAGCCTGCGCGACCTGCTGCTGGAGGGCTTCAACCTGCGCGACCGCTGCTCGTCCACTCCGGCCAAGCACTTCGACGCCGCCTGCGGGCAGATCGTCAACTTCCTCGGCACGCTCCAGAACGAGTGGGCCGGAGCACAGGCCTTCAACAACGTGGACACCTACCTCGCGCCCTTCGTGCGGTATGACGAGCTGGACTTCGCCACGGTGAAGCAGCAGATCCAGAAGCTGCTGCACAACCTGAACGCCACCTCGCGCTGGGGCGGGCAGAGCCCGTTCACCAACTTCACCTTCGACTTCGTGCCGCCGTCCCACATCGCCAACGAACCGGTCATCATCGGCGGCGAATTCCAGGACTCCACCTACGGCGAATACGCCGAGGAAATGGCCATGATCAACCGGGCCTTCCTCGAAGTCATGCTCGAAGGCGACGCCGACGGTCGCATCTTCTCCTTCCCCATCCCCACGTACAACGTGACTGAAGACTTCCCCTGGGAGTCCGAGGAAGGCAAGCTGTTGCTGAAGATGACCGCCAAATACGGCGCACCCTACTTCCAGAACTTCATCAACTCGGACCTCAACCCCGAGGACGTGCGCTCCATGTGCTGCAGACTGCAGATGGACCTGCGCGAGATCCGCAAGAAGACCGGCGGTCTGTTCGGCGCAGGCGACCTTACCGGCTCCATCGGCGTGGTGACTCTGAACCTGCCGAAGCTGGCCTACCTCGCCCAGAACGAGGACGATTTCATCGACCTCATCACCGAATACGCGGAGATGGCCCGCGACTCGCTGGAGTACAAGCGCAAAGTCGTGGAACACAACCTCGAAGCGGGCATGTTCCCGTTCTCGCGCCGCTACCTGAAGAACGGCTTCAACGGCCACTTCTCCACCATCGGACTCATCGGCGGTCACGAAGCGTGCATGAACCTGCTCAAGAAGGGCGTTGACTCCGATGCGGGCTGCAAACTCATGGAACGGGTGCTCAATCACCTGCGCCAGCTGGTTCTGGACTTCCAGGAGCAGACCGGCCACCTGTACAACCTTGAAGCGACCCCGGGCGAAGGCACCTGCTACCGCCTCGCCAAAATCGACAAGGAACTGTACTCCGACATCTACGCTTCGGGCGACGGCGTTCCCTACTACACCAACTCCACCCTGCTCCCGGTGGGCGTCACCCCGGACGTGTTCTTTGCCCTTGAGCATCAGGACAAGCTCCAGACGCTCTACAACGGCGGCACGGTATTCCATACCTTCCTCGGCGAGGCCGCTCCGGACGAGGAGAGCGTGCGCCAGTTCCTGATCAAGGCCATGAGCAAGACCAAGATTCCCTACATCTCGGTCACGCCGACCTTCTCGGTCTGCCGCGATCACGGTTACATCTACGGCGAGCACTTCTCCTGCCCCACCTGCGGCGACGAGACCGAGGTCTACACCCGCGTGGTGGGCTACTACCGCCCGGTGAGCCGCTGGAACAAGGGCAAGCGCGAGGAGTACAAGGAACGCACCGAATACACCATGAACAGCTTCTGCGACGCCTGCTAGCAGCACTGAATCGACATGATTCTCGACGCAAACCAGCTAGCCGCCATCCAACAGCGCAACGACGAGGAACTGCGCAGGGGAAACCGGGCCACCCATGGGTATCCGGCACACACCATCCAGAACCTGCTGCACACCGTCGAAGCGCTCAAGAAGGAAAAGCGCAAATGGAAAAAGCTGGCGCAGCAGCGAGGCAAGGCGCTCACGGAGATCGGCAAACTCGCCGGTAACGGTGACAACGACTCCGACTAGCTCCAGCCTCCCGCACGATGGCAAGGCCCGCTTCCCGAAAGGGAAGCGGGCCTTTTCACGGCTTGATGGGTGTGTTGCCAGTCGCTTTGGTCAGCCCTACCGTCGAACCTTCAGACACGACTGCCGGTTTTTCTTACAGCACCTTAGCAGATCGACACAAAAACCACCAACTTTCCAAGGCCTTACGCTTGGCGTTGAACTTGCTTGTATCTTCTATTCCGCACATGAAAAACGGAAGGTCAGCAATGTTTCGATCCCGCTTTGCGAGTCGCGAAAAGATTCTGGGCAGTTCGCTGCATTTGTTCATGATCGCCCTGTACCCGCTGGGGTGGGTTCTCATCACCGCCATCTTCGGCGGAAGGGTCATGGGCATGGACACGCTTGCGCTGCTGGCTTACTCTTCGGGATATCTGGCGGCGGCGCTGGTGGCCCTGCACATGTGCCGCAAGGAATACGAGAAAGTCCGGCTCTTCGACCCGAACTCGAAAGTCTTCAACGAACGTTTTCTGCTGTTTTCCCTGCGGCTGGAGTACAACCGCAGCAAGCGTCACAGCTTTCCCATGGCCCTTGTCATATTCTCGTTCAACGGCATGACCAGCGTTTCGCAACGCGTGGGGATAGACCCCGAGGACCTCAACAGCAAACTGGTCAATCCCGTCCTGCAGAGCATTCGCACCAGCGACATTCTTTCCAAGCTCGACAACGAACGCTACGCCCTGCTGCTGCCCAACAGCGACATCGACGGCGCGCAGGTGGTGGCGAACCGGATTTCTGCCGAGTTGAACCGCGAATTGCAGAAGCTGCGCCTCGGTGCGCGTGTGGACCCTGTCTACGGAATATGCGGTTTGGACTGCAACGGCATCAAGGCCCCGGAAGACATCATGGCCGGAGCGGTACAGGCCCATCTTGAGGCATCGGATTCAGTACGGAACAAGGTCGGCATCTGCGGAGCGCATTGCAACTGATCATTCCTCATGGAAGGCGTCGAGGTAGGCTTCGACCATGGCCTCCACGGAATGACCGCGCATGATGCGCGCCCGTGCGGCCACGGCCCTTTTCTTCCGGTCCATCTCATTCCGCAGAAGCGCCTCAAGCGCACCGGCAAGCATTGACGGCGAACGCCCTTCCAGCATGGTTCCGACTTCGTCATCCACCACGTCGCCGATGGAGCCGACATTGACGGACACAACCGGCAGTTCCGTGCTCATGGCCTCCATGACCGAAAGCGGAAGCCCTTCGTCGCGGGAGGTGATGGCGTAGACATCCAGTGCGTTCAGCCAGCGGTGAACGTCCTGCACCATGCCGGGAAAACGACAGCGGCCCAGCACGCCGAGTTCCTCTGCGCGCGACTGCAAGGCCTCCCGCCGGGAGCCGTCGCCAAGAAGAACGAGGTTCAGTGGATGCCCCTCTTCCTTGCCATTTCCCACAAGCTCGGCGAAGCCCTCAATGAGCAGATTCAGATCCTTGACCGGCTCCATTCTGGCACAGGTGCCGATGACGCGAGCCTCGGGAGCAATGCCGAGCAATTCCCGAACATCCTCACGATTTCGCTGGTTCGGTCTGAAACGAATCGTATCAACGCCGTTGGGAACGCTGATGCAGCGATCGGCGGCTTTCGGCATCCGCCGTGCGAACCAGTCGCGAATTTCGTCCGAGACAAAGATAAAACTATGCACAGCAGGTGCTATCTGCTCGAACCGACGTATCACGTCCGGTCGATCTTCATAGGAATGATAGTCATGCTCCACGTGAATCAGCTTTTTGCGCAGGGCGAATGCTCCGGGAACGGCATGGACGAGCTGACGAAAATGATGCGTGACCACGACGTCCGCGCCGTAGTGCATGAGCCGCCCAAGCCGGAACATGGCTCCGGGCCGAATCCCGCTGGAAGCGTCGAAGTGCATGGCGGGAATGCCCTTGCCGTCCAGCCGCTGCCGCAAGGCACCGTCGCTGCCGAGAGCGCAGATTCTGGAAGCGTAGCCGCGCGCGGAAAAGCGTTCTGCAAGGGTTGCCGCAAGAGATTCGGAGCCGCCGACGTTGAGCGAATCCAATACCTGAAGAATTCTCATCGCGCCTTCTCCGCTCCCGGCGGCGCCTGCTGATTGGACGAGGCGGCGGTCCAGACATCGTCCCTGCCGCTCAGGAATCTGTGCCACGCCAGCACCACGGCGGCATTGAGCAACAGCAGCGCGGAGAGAATCCTTCCCGGAAGCGAGCCGCTGGAAGTCGCATACGCGATACAGGCCATGAGCCAGCAGGCGAGCTGAATCATGCCAAAGAGGGTGAACACTCCTCCGGCGAGCAGGCAGAAGATCAGACTGCCCGCAAAGAACAGGGGCAGGAAAAGCCTGAGCATCTTGTGCGAGACGAACCGGAACCACAGCCGGTTGCGAAGTGGCGAAAACAGTTCCGGCGCAAGCCGCATCAGCTGAAGGTTGCCATACAGAGTGCGGACCTTGCGGGCAAGCTCTCCCCTGTCGTGCACCGGTTTACGATCCACGGCAACGGCGTCCGGATCGTAGAGGACTCTGTATCCGTCCATCACCGCGCGCATGGGGACGAGCAGGTCGTCGAGAATCGTTCCCTCCGGCACGGTTCGGAAACATTCGCGCCGGAGCGCATAGATTGCCCCGGTCGCGCCCATGGCCGAGTCGGTGGCGGCTTCTGCGGTGCGCAGACGAACCTCGTAATCCCAGTAGGCTCCCACACCGGCGGCAGCCCCGTCGCCCTCATCAGGAGCGATGACCAGCCTTCCCGAGACCCCACCGACACGAGAGTCGGCAAAATGCGAGACCAGACGTCGCGCCACGTCCGGCGCAAAGGACTGACGCGCGTCGCCGAACAGCAGCAGATCGTGCTTTGCGACCGCCACACCGGCATTGAGCGCTACCGCCTTGCCCGAGGGCACGGGCAGCCGCACCAGCTCGACCCCGTCACCGGCACGTGAACGCACGATTTCGTCGGTCGCATCCACGGACCCGTCGGAAACCACGATGGTCTGCACAAGCTCACGGGGATAATCCATGGATACAAGGTTATCCAGTCGTTTGCTTATCTGCCTTTCCTCGTCGCGGACGCAGATAATCACGGAAAGCGGGCGAGGCTCGTCATCTGTTTCCACGCCTGCAGGCCGAAGCTTCCCCAGGGCGAGCTGAAGAAGCGGATAGCCGACAACGGCATAAGCCAGCATCGCCAGAAAAAATATGGCCAGAACTTCCATGTATCACCGCCTCCTTTGCATGGTTCGTCGTAACCGCATCAGTTGCATCCGGCAGGCGCGGTCGGAAGCACCTGCGGGCGGCTGATGCCCACCGTGACCGTCTTTGCCTGATGCCTGATGGTGTCGATGGGACGGGTCATCTCCTCAATGGCCTTGTTGAGAACCACAAGCGCGTCATCAAGTCTGGCCTCGGCGACGCAGACTCCGGCAGGCTGAGTCATGAGCCAGAGCATGTAGTTTGCGAGTGCGGCTCCCACATGGGCAGGAAGGGCCGAATCCGTTGCCTTTGAGGCGATGCGCTCGTTGCAGGCGTTGAGCTGGGTCAACAGCGCGGTGCGGTCCCAGCGCCCGGCGTCGGCGATCATGCCGCCCACCATGGCTCTGGCCGCGCGGAACGGTGCCGCCTGCTCGTCGATAGCCTTGGCTGCGGCGATGCCCCACCAGTGTCCGGCCACGGTTTCAAGAAGGAAATCCAGTCCGCCTCCCACGCGCGGGACTTTGATGATGGCCTCGGCCACGCGGTCGAACCGTGTTTCATCCCGGGCGCAGAACACCACTGGCCTGCCGTTGTGCGCCTTGAAGATGGCGGTCTCCTTCACCGTATCCATGACCACCATCTCCGGCAAATCGCTGGCCATAACCAGCGTCAGCGGCTCGGTGGAAAGATCGATGTGCTTCTTGTCCTCGGTCACATCGCAGGGGATCGACTTGTAACAGAGTTCGGAGAGCTTGATCCGCACTTCCTGCGCCGCGATGCGATTGCCGCCGTTGCCCACGAGCGCCCAGTAGCGGTACACGGGAGCGAATGTCCGCGCGACATCCTCGATGGCATCCTTGCCTCGGAGCACCTCGTCGATGGCATCGGGAAGCGCCTCCAGCGCACGAATTTCCTGAAGGATATCAGCCTTGCCCATGGTGCCGAGCAAGTCAGCAAAAAGCAGCGAGAGCAGCTTGCCAGCCGCCACCTGCGAATAGAAGGCCTTGGTGGAGGCCACCGCCATCTCCACATCCCGACCATTGGACGTATACACGCAGGAATCGGACTTCTTGACCAGCGGCGAGTTGCGGCGGTTCACGATGCAGCTCACCCACGCGCCCCTGTCGCGGCACAGATCCACCACCCGGTTGGTGTCCGTGGTGGTCCCGGACTGGGAAACGGGTATCAGCAACACGTCGTTCATGGGCCTGTCACCCATGAAGCCTATGAGTTCCGAGCCGGTATAGCTTTCCACCGAGATGCCGCTGCCGTCCAGCGCTCGGCGCATGAGCTCTGCCACGGCCATGGCCGCCACCGCCGCCGTGCCCTGCCCCACACAGATGATGCGCCCAAGGCTCCCGTCACCGGTCATGTGCCAGACCAATTCAGGACCGTTCACGAACCCGTCCGGCAAAAACTCCACCTGATCCGAGCGCACGACGTACTTTCCATTCAGTGTATTGCGCACGGACTGCGAAGCCTCGTGGACCTCCTTTTCAATGTAATGTTCGAATTCGCCGCGGAAAATATCGCGGGAGAATATTTCGATTGGCTCTTCCGCCAGCGGGACCTGCTCGCCATTTCCGAGGGAGCGGGCGTGTGGCACTGCATCCGGCGGGGCGTCGTTCCGCAAGATGACGGAGACTCCGCCCTCGCGATGTACGGCAAGCGGATACGAACTGCGGCTTCTTGCGGCCAATCCGTATGCCTCCGAGGCCACCAGCCAGCCGTCACGCACCTTGCCGATGTAAAAACTCTGGCCGCTCCCCTTCTGGGCCAGAAACTGGCTGTCGAAGTCGCTCATGTTCTGCATGACCACGGCAAGTGAGCCTTCGCAACGCTTGAGCACGCTGCGGAAACGCTGCTCCGCATCACCTTTCTCGGGAGCGTCCAGATGGAACAGCACCGGAAGAATCTTTGCGTCCGTGGAGATCACCTTGGGGATGCAGGCCCCGCGCGAGACCACGGTCTCCTCCACCAACGTGTGATAGTTGTCCACATCACCGTTGAGCACGAACATGGTTTTTTCCAGTCCGGTGGACACACCCCCTTCCACCAGCCCGTCCACCGGATGGCAGTTGGGTACCGAGATGATGCCGTTGGACGCCCAGCGGGTGTGGGCAATGATGTTGACGCTTTCAAGCCCGGCGGACATTTTCCAGAAAAGCTCGTCGTGACGGAGGGCCTTGCGAAGCGCTGCGCCGTTGTCGCCGAGTTGCCCCACAAGCTGAGCCACCTTGTAAAGGAACCGGCACACGGTGCGGCCGTCATCAAGGTCGCGCAACAGAATCTGTCCGGTATCGGCGTTTCCGATGCCTGCACGGCGTTTTGCCTGTTCACGCTGCATATCACCCAGCGCGTCCATCGGGTCGATGCCAGCAGGAAGCGTAAAGGCGATGGCGATGCCCGCCGAGTCGCGACCTCGAACTTCCAGCCGGTCCAAAGCTTCAAGAACAAGTTCCGTGCTCCACGCCAGATAGTGCCTGTCGCGATATGACGGATTTGCCGCGATGTCCGGCGGCATGATGGCGGCGGTGCGCTCCACATTGCCGAGCACTTCCATGTCCAGCTGCCAATGGTAATCGCGCAGCTTTTCATGCAGCGCCTCAAGATCGTCGGTGCGCGGTCCCTGTTCAAGAGCGACAGCGGCAGTCCCGGCCAGCAGGGCAAGGCTGTCGCGCAGGGAGCGGGCATGCTCAAGGACATCCCCATCGGACATGATCCCCATGTGCAACTCAAACGTCATGAGCTGATCGAACGATTCAGCCAACCGCTCAAGCGGCTGCGCGGCCTCCAGCGGGTCGCGCTCCCGGCATTCTTCAAAATCTTTCGCTATCTCCGCCAGCCAGTCGAGACCGGTCACCTCGGCCCAGTCGCCGCAACTCAGAAAACTCGCGATACCGCACATATTGCCGCTCCCATGCGTTCATCAGGCGTTTCGGACGCCGTGTTTCTTCATCAGGTCATAGAAAGTGGGTCGGCTGACGCCAATGGAGGCGGCGGCCTTGACGATGTTGCCGGATTCCCGCTTGAGCGCATCCTCTACCATGTCGCGCTCCAGAAGCATTCTGGCTTCCTTGAGCGACAGGTCGTTGGCGTGCAGCCGTTGGCGAAGCACATCGCCGCCGTTGATGCCGAGGTCATCGGGTTCAATCTGCGGCCCGGTGGCCATGATGACGGCACGTTTGACGCGGTTTTCCAGCTCTCGGATGTTCCCGGGCCAGTCGTAACCGTTGATGTATTCCAGGGCTTCCGGACTGAACGCCTTGCCACGGCTTCCGGCTCCCGCGCTTACGCGTTTAAGGAAATAGTTCGCCAAAAGCGCGATGTCCGCCCCCCGGTCGCGAAGCGGCGGAAGCACGATGTTGACCACGCCGATCCGGTAGAACAGATCCTCCCGGAACGTGCCGTTCTGCATGGCCTCCTGAATATCCACGTTGGTGGCCGCGATAATACGCACGTCCACTTCGATGTCGCGCCGGCCGCCCACGCGGGTGATGACCATCTCCTGCAGGAACCGGAGCAGCTTGACCTGAAGCGACATGGGCATCTCCCCGATCTCATCAAGAAACAGGGTGCCCTTTTCCGCATATTCCACCTTGCCCTTGACCGTGCGGTTGGCCCCGGTGAAGGCCCCCTTCTCGTGTCCGAAGAGTTCCGACTCCAACAGGTTTTCGGGAATGGCGCCGCAGTTGATGCAGACCATGTCTTTGTCGGCGCGCGGCCCCTTGGCATGGATTGCACGGGCCACCAGCTCCTTGCCGGTGCCGGATTCGCCGGTGATGAGCACCGGAACATCCGAGGCCGCAACGCGATCGATAAGTGTGAAGACCTCTTGCATGGTGCCGCACTCGCCCACTATGCCGCAGTCCGCTACCGAGGAGTCGCGAAGGTCCTGATTCTCCTGCTCCAGCGTTTGCAGGTACATGGCGCGATCAATGATGATCTTGAGCTCATTCAGGTCGATGGGCTTCTTGTAATAGTCATAGGCCCCGCCCTGCACAGCCTTGAGCGCCGCGCCGTGCTCCTCGTTGCCGGTGATGACGATGATCTTGGACAGCGGATTGATGCGCAGCATTTCGCCGAGGCAGCGAAGTCCTTCCTCCACGCCGTTTTCGTGCGGCGGAAGGCCAAGATCCAGCGTGACCACGGAAGGCTCCTGTTTTTTGAACATATTCAGCCCTTCCACGCCGTCGCGTGCAAAGGTCAGCTCATAGCCGCCCTTTGAAAGGCCCCACTTGAGCTGGCGGCGAACCTCGTCGTTGTCGTCAATGATGAGTAACTTCTGCATGAGTTCCGTACCCTTGTATAAATCGCCCGGTTACTCCGCCACGGGAATGCCGGGGAAGTTGACGCTGAAGGTCGCTCCCTCGCCCTCGACGCTGGTGGCGAGAATGGCACCACCGTGCGCTTCCACGATCTGCTTGCTCTGGTACAGGCCGATGCCCATGCCCTTTCGCTTGGTGGTGCGGAAGGGAAGAAACAGACCGTCCTTGAGCAGCTGAGGATCGATTCCGCCGCCGAAATCCACCACCTTGAGCCTCGGACCGTCCTCGTCCTCTTCCACAATGACCTTGAACGGTTTGCCCCCGCCCGCCTCCATGGCGTTCATGAACAGGTTGAGGGTGACCTTGCGGATCTCCTCGCTGTCCACCCGCGCCTTGGCGCCGCCACCTTCAAATTCGATTTTGGCATCGGGGATCAGCTTGGCGGTTTCACGGGCAAGCTCCATGAGATCCACAGGCTTGAGCTTGAGTTCGCCCTTGCCGGGGATATTGGTGAGTTGGGCGATGAGCACATTCATACGGCCCACGATGTTGGAAAGCGAGTCCAACATATCTTTCTGGAATTCCGGCTCGTTGATGTACTCGCGAGCATTCTCCACGAGAAGCGAGAGCGGATAGACCTGATTCTTCAGGTCGTGCAGCACGAAGGCCGCGACTTTGCCGAAGCCCTCCATGTCTCTGGCCTCGGCCAGCTCATCGCCGAGCCGAAGATTCATGATCACTGCGGCGGACTGACGGGCGATGGACTCCATAAGCTCCCGGTCCTCTTCGTCGTAGACCTCCACGGGATTGATGGGCGGTCCCAGCAGAATCAAGCCGAGCAGACCGGAGCCGGTAAAAAGCGGCAGTATGAAACGGACTTCACGACTTTGCAGAAACGCGTCGGTTTCCTCGTTGAACGAGTATTTTCCGGCCCGCATGTCGATGATCTGCTTTTTGCCTTTGAGCAGCCAGATAAGCTCCGACTCTTGGGGTATGGAGAACTCAGACTCATCCATTTCATGAAAATGCAGCGGGATGAAGTCGGTGTTGTGCCGCCCCTGCATGAAGACGCTGGCCCCGACGACCCCGAAGGTCTCGCAGTAGACAGTAAGAATGTTGCGATACAGTTCATCCCGGCTGCGGGACGAGGTGACGCGATCGGTGAACTTTTTCCACTCGATGCGGTAGTCGTACTTCTCGCCGTAGAAGTTGCGCTGGATCGTCAGGCGGACCTTGCGGCGCAGGTTTTCCGAGAGCGAGAGCACCACCAGCCCAACGCAGGCGAAGAAGGCGACCACGAAGAACGCATAAGTGTTGAACTCATCTCCGAACATCTTCATCCCCTCACCCAGCAGACCGATGCCCAGCAGGAAGATGGCACAGAAGAGTACGACGAAGGAGCGATAGGCCAGTCGCCGGGAGATGACGATACGCTCGTCGAAGCCCCGGCTGAGTTCGGAATAAGCGATCATCAGCACGCCGATCACCACGCCAAGGGAGCGGGCGGTGCCGAAGCTCATGTCCACGGCCCTGAAAAGCAGACTTTGGCTGAAGTACAGGATATGGGCGGCCACGATGGTTCCGCTGCCGACCATGGCAAACTTGATCTTCCACTTCGCACCGTGGGGCGCGTTGGTGACGGTAGCTTCAAGGTTGAATAAGGCCACCGCAAGAAAGAGCATTATCTGCAGGTAGAAGAAAAAGGCCACCGGCTCCAGGAAGAGCATGTTGTCCAGAGCGAAGTCCGGCGAATAGAAAAAACTCCGGGTGGGAAAGAGCAGCGCCATGACGCAGGGGATGAAGGACAGTGCCAGTATGATCCGCTGGGTTATGGTTACGTCGCCGGGTGAGAAGCGACGATAATAGCTCAGACTGAAGAGTATCCACGCCGGACAGAGAAGACCTTCCGCCACATGGGCGTAGCGTCGGTACTGAAGGAAATCCCGCGGGAACTCCAGCGCCAGCAGGTCGAAGACATTCAGCGCCGCCACGGTCCACAGCGCCACGAAGAGCGCGATGCGGGAGCGGCCACTATCCCTGCCCACAAGCCTATAAAGCGGATACAGCAGCGCCATGGCAATGGCCAGTGCCTGTATGATCATATCCATGTTCTCCCCCTCCTCCGCGAGCCCTAACTCGGCAGAAACGACTGAATGGTCGGGTAAAAGTCCGAAACAAATCGGGTCACGGCGGACTCGGCCACTTCCCCCCGGCCGTCCGCTGAGATTCGCACAAAGGCCGTGTCGCGCCTGCGGCTGGTGACCGATCCGAGGATTTCACCCATCTTCAGGGCATATTCGTTGGTCACGGGACGTCCGCAGACCTGGAACCAGTAATAGAAAACGGTCCGCTTTTCGCCCCGACGGTAGACCGCGCTGACGACTTCAAGCTCGCGTCCCTGAACAGGAATGCGGCGCTGCTTTTCGGATTCAAGATACCAGCCGCTGCCTGGGAGACAGTTTTTGGGCGAATGAATGGCACCGGCCTCGGGACCGCCATCATGATAGCCGATGTACAGCTCCACCGCCTTGCCTTCCGGCCCAGCGTATTTTCGGGCCAGATAGTCACTGGGTTGCAGGACTTCGAGGGTTCTATCGGAAAACCGCCAGTCTCTGACAGCCCGCCACTGGTCCACTGCCGCCGGAAACTCCGAGAACGGCCGGTTGAGCGGAGTCGCCACGTCGCTGTAAAAACGGATGAAAAGCCCGGCGCAGCCAATCAGCACCGCCACCGCAAGAATTCTCAGGTTCATGAGGGCACCTCGTAGGTGTTGGTGTTGAGCGAAGGTCCCGCGACAATGGCGGGGCATGCCCATGAAGCAGCGACGCGACAGCCGAGGGCATGCGAAACTGTATCGAACGAGTTCGAAAAGGATTCGACAATCCCATCAGCTCCGACAGAGTCGGAAAGTGATGCGGTACGCCAAGACGCGTGTTGACAGTGGAAATCAGGCAAGAAAAAAGCGCCTTCCGCCCTGCGAGAATCAGGGGCGTCGGGCACTGCGAAGGTGATCAAGGTTGCGCGGCATCCGCTGCTCGAAGAGCGGGGCCTGTCGGCATGGCTTTGAACCAACCGGCAGCATGTGCCGGGCGCGGTTGCATCAAAGCGGTTGCTGAACCTGTGCGGATATGTGGTCATGTACTATTTCTGTTCGAGCATGCCCTCCCTTTTGCAGTTTTTCGGAATCATCAGTAGCTCCATGTGAACTCCAGTCCCACCGTGTTCGAGATGTAGTCACTGGAGGAGCCAGTGGTGTCATAGCTCTTGAACCGGTAGGTCAGGCCGGCGGAGGCGCGTTCCGTCAAACTGTAGTAAAGGCCGTTTGCCACGAGCCATCTGGAACTCGTATTCGGAGAATTCTCCAATTCGAGCGATGCGTCGTAGGTCAAGCGGAGCCTTTCGGTCAGTTCATGCTCGCCTCCTGCTGAAGGTACCCATTTGCTCGTGTCGCCCGTGGTCTCGTTCGTGCTTTCATACACGTTGTAGGCAAGAGCGACGTTGAAGCTGCCTCTGTCGTATTCCTTGACCACGCTTGCGGAATAATCCTGCATGGCCCTGGTATCCGCCGTATTCGGGTCCTCACGGTACTCGAAGGACGAATTGAGTTTTGCGGTCCACCCCTGATCCATGGCGTGCGTCAGGTTGAAGTGCCACGGGAACTGAAGGGTCGAACTTTCGCTGGTATCCTTGAAGTTCGTGTAAGCGGGGCCGATCCGGAAATCGATCTCCGAGCCTTCCGCGTAGACGAACTTGGCGCCCAGCGCTGCCAGATATCGTTCAAAGCCTCCGTCGACGGTGGAGTCGCGCGGCTCGTGATTCTCGTACTGGACCGAACTGGACATGCTCCAACGCTTGGTCAGCTCGTGCTCCACGTCCCAGTAGAGGGAGTAAATCTGCTTGTCGATGCTGTCTTCGCCGGAGTACCAGAGGTCTTCGTACTTCGCTCCGAAGGTGGTCTGCGTGCGGTCCTGAAGGGGGAACCGGAAATAGGGATTGAGCGTGAAGGTATTGGAATCCACCGTATCGACGCTGGTATCGTTCTCCGAGACCTCTCCGCGCGTCGCGTCCGTGAACTTCTTGGTGTAAACGTCGCTCACGTCCACGTAGAACAGGTCTTTGAGCGCTTCCACGTTCAGATTGGTGTTCAGGTAGTGGTTCTGCTCGTCGTCCCGGTTGTTCTGCGTGTAGTCCTTGTACTCGAAGTCGTAGGACAGGTCGTACTTCACTCTGGCGTGATCGTACGCGGCAGTCACTCCGGGCTTGGCAATGACGAGATAATCGCCCTTGCCGTTCCTGGTCTCGTTGACGTTGTCGTTGTATTCCGTGGCAGCCGTGAATCTCGGCTTGATGGTAAAGTCGGCCGCCAAGGCCGGAAGAGAGGACAGAACGGGCAGCAGCACTGCGATCGCAAGGACCCTGAGTCCGGTTTTCCCGATTTTCAAACGCTGCATGACAATATCCTGTCCATGATGAAGGATGGTCGCAATTACTTGGAAATTGGACCATTGGTACACAATTACCTTTAAGTATGCAAGATGAAACATGAGTCTTCATGTCTTATCCGTCCCCCAGCAGAAAGCGGCTGATCCAGCTTCTACGCTTGCTCGGCCTCAGTCTCGCTTCACCGCGAACCGGTCCGGCGGAAGGTGGTGCCTGCACCGGCCGTCCGAGGCCGATATCCCCGCTCATGGAAAGCGCGTGATCCACCCTGCCACCGAGCGCCATGAGGCTGTTTTCCAGCCTTTCAAGCCGGTCCATCATGTCGAGGACCGATGCCTGACCGCCCTTTTCCAGCTCCTTTTCCAGCACGTTGATGCGCGACTCCATATCCTTGATATTACGCAGAACTCGCTCGGCCTGCCTGTTGCGGCTCGTTGCGGCCTTGCGGACCGACGGGTATGACTTGGAACATTGTTGCGGGGCCGCGGAGCTGTCGCCGCACCAGTACTGCTGCTCGAAGTCCAGATCCTCCACGATTTCAACAACGTCCTGACGGGTTGTCTCCCGCTTGCCGTTGGCGCACGCGTCCATGAGGATGTAGTCGCAAAGGATATTCACAAGCCTCGGGATTCCGTGCGTGTTCTGGTAGACTTCCTCGAACACCCCTTTCTCGAATCTCAGCGCATCACGGTTTCCCGCCCGTTCCAGCCTTGAAAGAACGTACTCCCTGAGTTCGTTCTTCTTCAGGGGCGTCAGATGGCAGGCCACCTGAATCCGCTGCCTGAGCTGAAGCAGAGCGGGACTTCCAAGGGTTTTGCGAAGCTCCGGCTGGCCGACCAGAATTATCTGCAAGAGCTTTCCGCCGTCGGTTTCGAGGTTGGAAAGCATCCGAACCTCTTCCAGCAGCTCCAGCGACAGGTTCTGCGCTTCGTCGATGATCAGCACCGCCTGATTGCCACGCGCGTATTCGTCGATGAGAAACTCGTTCAAATCCCGCACAAGTTCGATTTTTCCGCGCCCTTCGGTTTCAAGTCCGAAGTCGTCGTTGATCATGGCGAGCAACTGTCGCGAGTCCACCCGCGTGTTGAAGACCTTGGCCAGCGTGACCCGCTCCAGGTGGCTCTTTATCAGCTGCCTGATGAGCGTCGTCTTGCCCGCGCCGACTTCACCGGTGAGCAGAATGAACCCTATCCGTCCCTGTATGCCGTACTTGAGATACGAAAGGGCCTTCCCGTGCGTATCGCTCATGTAGAGATAGTCCGGGTTCGGCAGCAGATCGAAGGGCCGCGAATTCAGATCGAAGAATGATTCGTACAAGTCACACCTCGATGCGCTCAGTCGGCATAGTAATATTTGTAGGGAGAATACCCTGCGTACCCCATCCCGACACCCATGGCGGCCTGATTGTAGACCGCGCCGAGGATATTGGAACCGCCGAGCGCCTCAACCGTGTCGCGCACTTCATACTGTGTGACCTGCCCTTCCTTGACCACGAGCACCACGCCGTCCACGATTCGTGCGAGGCTTCTCGTCTCCGCAAACGGCAGAACCGGCGGAGAATCCACGATGATGTACCGATCGGAATACCGATTCTTCATTTCGGTGAGGATCTGCTTCATCCGGCGCGAGGCCAAAAGTTCTCCAGGACTTTGCATGGCCTTGCCCGCTGGCAGAAACGTCAGTTTGCCCAGCCCGGTCTTGATCAACGCCTCACTCACATCGCGTCCGTCTGTAAGGCATTCGGTCAGCCCGAATTCCGGCTCGATGCCCAGCAGGGTCTGGCAGGTGGGCCGTCTGAGGTCGCCGTCAACAAGCAGCACTGTGTGATCGAACTCCTGCGCGAGGCTGATGGCGAGATTGGTCGCCGTAACGCTCTTCCCTTCGCCCGATGTGCCGCTGGTCACGAGGATGGTGTTCTGGAAACCGTCGCGTTTGGTCACGCGGACCAGATTCTGCTTCAACTTGCGAAACTCTTCCGCTGCCGGGCATTGCGGATCATTCACCGAAACGAGCATGTGCTGTCCGGCAATGCGCTCCAGAACTTCCTGTGGCGGCTGCGGGGTGCGGTGCATGTAGCCGCGTGTTTCCACGCGGCGGCGAGGCTCTTCCCCGCGCATTTCCGTGGCGGCCCTGAGGGCGCGTTCTATACGACTCATGAAACCGTTCCTTCTCAGGCCAGCATGGCCCTGATTTTCTCAAGCGTGTTGTCCACAAGCGGAAGGTGCAGCAATTCCACCACAAGGAAGAAAAGCGTCACTGAAAAGAGCAGCCCTGAAACAAGGTACAGCCGGATATTCTTCATGCGACGCCTGTGATCCTCTTCCGGATCGCGAACCTTGGGGACCACGGCGAAAACCGGGAGCCCCAGCCCGCGAAGGTCATCCACCGTCTTGATGGAAGGATTGATGAGATCCAGCAGGACGATCAGCGCAAGGGCCAGCCCAAGGCCGCCAGCCATGCCACCGGCCATGATGAGCGGCCGGTTGGGACTCGTTGGGATGGACGGCACCACGGCCGGGTCGAGCACCTTGAACGATACCGACTTGTCCTGAAGCTCCATCTCCTTGGAGACTTCCGACTGACCATAACGCGAGACCAGCTTTTCGTAGATGATGACCTCGTTCTGCCTGCGCCGTTCCAGTTCGGCCAGCTGAGTCTTCAGGGCGGGAATCTGTCGCAACAGCTCACGGTTTTTGCGAATTTCGTCTTCCAGATTGTCCCGCTTGGTCTCAAGCGACTTCAGCTGTACCTTGATGCCCTGATAGTCCCCCGAACGGTATATCTGCTGACGCTCCATGTCGCCGTTCTCACGAATCTGCCTCTTGGTGGCTTCTATCGACTTGCGCATCCGGATGACCCTTGGATGCTGCTCGGTGTAGCTCGTAAGAAGCGTTTGCAGCGTGGCCTGCTGATTGATCAGCTTGGTGCGCGAAGGCGTGTTGCTGACGATCATGCTGCGGGCAGTATTCAGTTCGTCCAAGCGAATCTGGATACCTTCAAGCTGCTGCTCCGCGCGGTCGATGTTTGCTCGGATGGAACTTTCGTTCGTGGCGAGCATCAGTCCGGATTTGCTCTTGAACTCGTCGATTTCCTGCTCGATTTCCTCAATTCGGTCCTTGAAGGTGGCGATCTGTTCAGCCAGAAACTGCGTGGCTTCGTAGGATTCCTTGCGCTTCTCCGAGGTTTTTTCCTCGATGTAGAGCCGGGTGAGCGTATTGACTACGTCGCGGGCCAGCACGGGGTCCTGGTCGGTATAGGAGATGTCGAAGACGCCCTTCTTTTCATCCAGCCGGATGTCGAGCTTGCTGTTAAGGGTGCGGATGAGGTTGTCCCAGTCAGCGCCGGAACGCAGTTGAACATCCAGATCGAGCTCCTTGATGACCTTGAGCAGCATGGAGCGGCTGAGCATGGTCACCTTGATGGCCTTGATCTTCATATCCATGGACGGGGTGATGGCAATGCCCTTCACCAGATCCTGAATGACGTTTTGTTCTATGAATACGAGGCTCTTGGCGGTATATCGCTTCGGCATGACGTAGCTGACCACCACGGCGCCGAGCATCACCAGAAGTGCCACGCTCAGGAACAGTCCCCTGCGCTCCAGAATCAGGCGCAGGTAGCGCATGATGTCGAAGCCACCCTGGTCGGCGGTATGGTTTTGCTGTTGCGTATTCATATCGTGCCCGGGGCTAGAAGAAGCTTTCGCGGACGATGATGTAATCGCCGGGCTGCAGCAGCACGTTTTCGGAAAGATCTCCCTTTTTGATGAGCTTGTTCGCATCCACTTCGATGCGTTCACGCTCATCACCGTTCTTGCGCACGATGGTGAAGGTGTCTTCGTTGGCGTACTTGTTGAAACTCCCCGCTTCCAGCAGAGCGTCGAGTACCGTGAACCCTTCGCGACAGAAGATGGCCTTGGGCTGTGCCACGGCACCGAGCACGAAGACATTCATGTTTTCCTTGAGGGGGATGAACACGGTATCGCCGGGTTCAAGCTTGATGTCACTCTCGAAGTCTCCCTTGGTGAAGAGAGCGTGGAAATCCTGCATGACCTTCTCGCCGTCCCTGTAGACGTACGCCTCGTGAAGATCGGCCGCTGCCAGCGACCCCAGCGAGGCAAGCAGATGCAACAGCGTGGTACGCTGGGTCAGGTCGAACACGCGCGACTCGACGCCGCCGCCCACGATGTAGACCTTGCTGCTTGCGCTGTTGAGCAGGGAAATGTTGACCAGCGGCTCGCGCACCAGATCGGAAAGCTCGGTGTAGAGCTTCTTCTTGAGCTGCTGCACGGTAAGCCCCGCCGCGTGCACGTCCTCGATGCCGGGCATGGAGATTTTTCCGTCCGGACGGACCACGGTCTGGGTCTGGAGTTCGTCCTCTCCCCATACCTGAATGGAAAGGGCATCGCCCTCGCCTATGGTGTAATCCGAAGCAAAACAGGGCGCGGCAAGCGCCAGAACCAGACAAAAGGCATAGATGAAACTCTTCACGACAGTCCCCCGACTTTTTGAAGTTCTCGTTCTCCCGACCCCATGGTCGTCGATCCTGTCCGCTAGCGCCCCATTTTGCGGGCCATGACCGCCACGGTGGCGAACATGATCCTAAAATCCAGCAGGAGCGTGTAGTTCTTGATGTAGTAAAGGTCGTAGCGCAGCTTCTCGATGGAATCCTCCACCGAGGAACCATACGGGTAGCGGACCTGTGCCCAGCCGGTGATGCCCGGCTTGACGAAATGCCTTTCCGAGTAATACGGAATTATCTTCTTGAGATCCCTAACGAATTCAGGACGCTCGGGCCTCGGCCCCACGAGGCTCATTTCACCCGTGAGTACATTGAACAGCTGTGGCAACTCGTCGATGCGCGTCTTGCGCAGGAAGTTTCCGAGTCGGGTTATGCGGCTGTCGTTCTTGTCTGACCAGACCGCGCCGCAATCCTTTTCCGCGTCGCAACGCATGGTCCTGAACTTGTAGATAAGGAATTCGCGGTCGGCGCGTCCCACACGGACCTGCTTGAACAGCGCGGGTCCGCGCGAATCGAGCTTAATGAACAAGGCCACGATCGGCAGGAAGGGTCCCACCAGCATCAGCCCGAAAAGGCTCAGGACGATGTCGAGCACCCGCTTCACGACCCGGCGAAGCCCGGTGATCCTGAAGCCCTGGGCGAAGATGAACCAGCTTGGTGTGATGTTTTCGAGCATCAGCTTGCGGTTGACCTGCTCGTAGAAACCGGGCGCATCCAGCACTTCCATGCCGCTGAGTTTGCAGCTGAGGACTTCCTGCAACGGGAAGGCTCCCCTGCGTTCGGACAGGGACACCACGATCTTGTGCGCCTTGAGCTTCTTGGCCCGGTTGAGGATATCCATGGTCACCGGATTGTCCGGATCCTGATCGCTATCGCTGAACTGTCCGGGACGGCATTCGATGTAGTCGCGAAGCTCATATCGTCCGTTGGAGGACTTGACGAGCTGCATCATGTCTTCTGCCATGGCCCCGTTTCCAACGATGACCACCCGCCTCACCATGCCCGGAAAACGCATGACGTTTTGCGAGGCCACTATCCACAGGGCGCTTGTGGCTCCGAAGAAGCACAGGATTTGAAGAACCACTTCTTCAAGCTTCGTGAACATGCCCACCTGCCAGTGGATAAGGAACGCCGCGTTCGTGGCGATGATAAGGCTAAGGAGCAAGCCGTTGAAGCCGTCCTTGCCCCGACGGCGAGCACCCTTGATGATAAGCTCCGCCGCAACGGACGACAGGATGATGATGCCTGCCAGAGCGGCAAGATCCATGCCTCTTGTTTCAAACAGGACAAGCATGTCCGGCATGTCCCTGAATGCCGCGAGCGGCATGAAACCAAGAACAAGGGCCAGAATCACGAATGACTTGAAAACGCGTATGGAGGCATAGGTTACCATGATATCTCCTCGGTTTATCCACCGTTAATTTCGTCAAGCAGCTTGCGGGCCCTGTTGGCGCTGTCCGCATCAGGACTTTCCAGTGCTCCGCCAAGCGCGAGCCTGGCCTGTTCCACATTGCCCAGCGCCCTGTAAGCGTACCCGAGGTGGTAGAGCACCGCCCCGTTGGCGCCATCCAGCTCACGGGCCTTCTCCAGCACCTTCACCGCTTCTTCGGCCTTGCCGTTCTTGGCCAGCGTGTAGCCGAGGGTATCCATTACCGCGAGATTGGACGGTGAGTTGACGTAGGCCGTATAGGCCAGACGCAAGGCTTCGACCGCGGTTTCGGGGTTCTCGACATAAATCGTAGCCAGGTTGTTCAGAGCCGGGACATAGCGATCCGAGAGTTCCAGCGCCCTGTTGTAGCGCTCCACGGCTTCATCCGTGCGTCCCATGGACTGATAGATGCTGCCCTGCGCCGAATAGGCCTGATAGAACTTGTCGTCGCGCTTGATTGCCGCATCGAGGTAATTCAGAGCCTTGCGAGGATCGCTGGCTGCAAAATGCCGCCCCAGCGTCAGGAAGAGTTGCGGAGTGGGGCCGCAGAGATCAAGGCCGCGCTCCAGCGCCATGACGGCTTCTTCGTCCTGTTTGAGCTGTCGGTGAATATTGTAAAGCGTGAGGTAGCCGCCCGGATTCTTCGGCTGGAAATCCGTAATCTGCCTGGCAGCCACGAGCGCCTTCTCGAAGTCGCCCTTCATCATGAGGGCTCTGGTCTGAAGACCGAGGGATGAACCGGGGCTGTGGCGTTCCTTTTCGCGACAGATTTCAAGCACGTCATCATACCGCTTCATGCTCAGGAGCACTTCGGCCCGCATGGCTTCCAGCCCTTGATGACCGCGGTGGGTCTCAAGACCGTCACTGACGAGCTTCAAGGCATCTTCAGGACGCTGCTGGCGAATTCTGTAGGATGCATACCCGGCGTAAGCTTCAGGCTCACCGGTCTGCAGACCCTTTTCGAAGCAGGCTTCAACCGCTTCGGGGCGATCCATCAATTCCAGCACGGCTGCCTTTCCGAGCAGGCCCCGCAGAAACTCCGGACGCTGTTCCAGAAGTGCGTCATATTCCGCAAGCGCCTCTTCGGGCTGCTTCATCGCCAGTTGAAGGCCGGCCCGCATGAGATAAGGGGAGGGGTTGCTCGGATCGACCGACTTGGCCTTGGCAAGCAGTTCCTCCGCTCGATCCATCTCTTTGGCGGAAAGAGCGATGCGTGCGAGCAGATTGTAAATGGCCACATCTTCAGGCCCGCCGGTCAACCCTTCGGTCAGGGTCTGCTCCGCAAGATTCCTGTCGCCGTTTCTCAGGTAGAATGAGGCAAGGATCACGCGGGGGCGGAAGCTGTCCGAAGCCGAAGTTATGGCTTCGCGCAGCGTGTTTTCGGTTTCGGTCAATTCGCCGAGAGAATATTGCAGCGCACCTAATTTCATATAAGCGCCCGTGACCTCCGGGCGGCTGCTTTTCACCGACGAATACATCTTCAAAGCCTGCTCGCGCTCGCCACGCAGCATATGAGCGTCACCGAGAGTCATTCTTGCGGCTACGTTCTGCGAATCAGTCTCCAGCACCTTTTCGGCCTCGGCCATGGCTTCATCCACACGCCGCTGCTGAAGAAGAATGGCACTGATCATCTCCCGCGCACGAACGAACTTGGGCGAACGGTCAGCGACGTTTCGAAAATGCGTGATGGCGGTTTCCAGATCGCCCTTGCCGTAGGAACTCAGCCCGAGGAAGAACAAGGTTTCCAGCTCGGGCCGCTTGGTCAGCGCCTTCTGGAAAGACTGAATAGCCACGCCGTAGTCCTTGCGGGTGAATTGAATAAGACCGGTGAGCTTATCGCCCTCCGGGGAGTTGGGGAAATCCGCATTCAGAGACTCGGCGACGCGTTCGGCGTCATCGTAGCGCTTCTGTTCGATGTAGTTCTTGCCCATGATGTAACGGGCCACGGGATCATCGGAGTGCGCCTTGCTCAGACGTTCGTAGGTCGCGTAATACGCCTCCCGGTCGCCCTCAGCGGCCTGGCGGGCTCCGAGCAGATAAAGACCCTGCTGATGGTCGGGCCACTTGGCAAGCAGTTGAGTCAGTGCGTCATCCAGTTCCTTTTTCATGCCAAGCTCGGCATAGGTGCGAACCAGCGCCACGCGGGCCGTATCGCGTTCCGGATCCAGCCGAACCACTTTTTCAAGCCGCTCAAGGGCCTGCTCATGACGGCCCAAACCGGAATAGGCTGCCGCCAGATATTCCTGACCTTTTGCGCTGTCCGGATTCTCCGAACAGTATTTATCCAACAATACCGAAGCTTCCTGATAATTACCCCGTGCAAGGGCAATGCGTCCCAGCTCCAGATTGACGCGCTTGTCGTACGGATTCTGACGAAGATATTTTTCGAAGCTCTTTTCTGCGTGATTCAGCTTGCCCGCCATGAGGTAGGCACGACCGAGCCCGTATCGGGCATCCATCTTTTCCGGAGCCTTTTCGAGCACGGTCTTGAATATGACGATGGCCCCCTGATGATTTCCTTCGGCAAGGTACTGCGTACCCTCGTTCATCATCTCATCGACACTGCTGCCGCAACCGGCCACAGGGGCAAGAAGCGCGGCGAAAAGGAATATCGCAAAAAGGAATCTCAAAACGACCCTCCGGGTTCTTGTAATTGAGGAGTTCGGATGCCGTATTCCGTCCGACGGCATCGACAATCGTCCTGCAACCTGCCCACAAATAGCCAGAAACATGCCAAGCACTTTTCAGGCAATTTAGCTGATACCTAACAGACAGTTACAACCTATCAACTATCTGTAGATCGACCTTTGAACCCTTGTTTGTCCGGCAAAGTCGGACAGCGAGGGAGCTGTTTCCCTTCGGAAAAGCCAAATGCGCATATCCATACGACCACAGTCGGGAATTGCGTTTTTTTTGCTATCAAAAACAGCACGTTGGAAATCACAAAACCCGCTGTCACATTTTTTGCTCAGTAAGTTTTCGAAACAAGAAAACCTCTGGATAGTGATGGAGAGGGAGTAATGAAGAAAACCCTTGCAGACGGGATGTTTGAAGCCCTGAGACTCAAACCCCGCCGCTGGACGGTCACCGGAGCCGCCGGTTTCATCGGATCACACCTGGTGGAAACCCTGCTCAGACTCGATCAGTTCGTGGTGGGAATGGACAACTTTTCAACAGGTTATCAGCACAACCTTGAAGAGGTGCGCAAGTCCGTAAAACCCGGACAATGGCAACGTTTCAGTTTCATTCACGGTGATATCCGCAACCCCGGCGACTGCACGCGATGCGTTTCGGGCAGCGATTACGTCCTGCATCAGGCGGCCATCGGAAGCGTGCCGTGGTCTCTGGACGACCCGGCCTTCAGCAACGACAACAACATTTCGGGATTTCTGAACATGCTGTTGGCGGCACGGAATGCCAACGTGCGCAATTTCGTCTATGCCGCGTCCAGCTCGACGTACGGGGATCTGCCCGGTCTTCCGAAAAAGGAGGACATGGTCGGCGTGCCGCTCTCCCCTTACGCGGTGACCAAATACGTGAACGAACTTTACGCCGAGGTCTTCAACACTTGCTACGGATTTCCGTGCATCGGCCTACGTTATTTTAACGTGTTCGGCCCGAGGCAGGACCCCAACGGCGCCTACGCGGCGGTGATACCCCGCTGGTTCGCCACCATCCTTGAAGGCCGATGCCCGGAAATATATGGCGACGGCGAAACCACACGCGACTTCTGCTACATAGCCAACACCGTTCAGGCCAACATCCTTGCGGCGATTACGGAAAATCCCGCAGCAAAGGGGCAGGTCTTCAACGTGGCCCTCGGCGAGAAGACTTCGCTCAATCAGCTCTTCGGACACATCCGGGACATCGTGGCCCGCCGCAAACCGGAGGTCGCTTCAATGGAACCCGTCTATCGTCAGTTCCGTCCCGGAGACATCCGCCATTCCGTGGCGGATGTGAGCAAGGCATGTGAGCTTCTCGGCTACTGTCCGAGCACATCGGTCGATCAGGGACTCGCCTACGCCTCGCAGTGGTACATGTCTCAAACACCCCAGCCTGTTGCCTCATGATCGTCACGATAGCACGACAGAACCTGCTCCACGACAAGGTCCGGCTCGCCGTGACCTTGACGGGGGTGGTGTTCGCCGTGGTGCTCATCACCATTCAGATAGGGCTTTTCATAGGATTCACACACACCATATCAGCGGTCATCGACCACTCCGGAGCCGACGTCTGGGTCACCTCACCCGGCGTCAAGAACTTCGACATCGCCCTGCCGCTGACCAAAGAAAAGTATTATCAGGTCCTCTCCGCCCCCGGGGTGGAGAAGGCCTCCAAATTCATCATCCAGTTCGCCGACTGGAAAAAGCCGGACGGCGGACAGGAGTCAATCGAAATCATCGGCTTCGAGCCGGACAAAAAGATGGGCGGTCCCTGGGGATTCGTGAAGGGCAACCCCGCCATGCTGGACCTCAGGGACGCCGTGGTGGCCGACCAGCTGTACATGGAGAAGCTCGGCATCAAGAAACAGGGGGAGAGCGTGGAGATCAACAGCAGAAAGGCCCGCGTCGTGGCCTTCACACGCGGCATCCGCTCCTTCACCACCTCTCCGTTCGTCTTTGCATCATACAAGACGGCGCTACAGTTTTCGCATCTGCGGCCCGATGAACTCACCTATATTCTCGCCAAAGCGGAAAACGGCATCACTCCCGGCCAGTTGCGCGACTCCATCGCCCGCAACGTGAACGGCGTGGACTCCTACACCACCACGGAATTCAGCGACAAGACGCGCGAGTACTGGATGCTCAACACCGGCGCCGGGACAAGCATCCTGCTGGCCGCTTTTCTCGGACTGGTGGTTGGGACGGTCATTGTGGCCCAGACGCTTTACGCCACCACGCTCGACCACATCGGCGAGTTTGCCACACTCAAGGCAATGGGCGCACCCAACTCGTACATTTATTTCATCCTCATCACACAGGCCACCCTGAGCGCCATCCTCGGCTACGGATTCGGCATCGCCATCTCCTACCTCGCCGCAAGCATCAGCCAGTTCGCGGCCATGGCGATCATCATTCCGTTCGAGGTGGCCGTCGGCATGTTCTTCCTGACGCTGGTCATGTGCGTCAGCTCCTCGCTCATTTCGATCCGGAAGGTCATGACCCTCGATCCGGCGCTCGTGTTCAAGGGACGATGAGATGCAACAGCCACGCACCGCCATATCGCTCACCGGAGTGACCAAACGATACGGAGAACCGCCTTCGCAGGAATACGCTCTGCGCGGCGTGGATCTGGAAGTGAAGCAGGGCGAAGTGCTGCTGCTCATGGGACCTTCAGGTAGCGGCAAAACCACCCTTCTTTCCATCATGGGCTGCATTCTCAGCCCCACCGACGGCGATGTGGTGGTAGCCGGTCAGTCGGTCACCGGCCTTTCCACAGGCAGCCTCGCCAAAGTGCGGCTCGACAACCTCGGGTTCGTCTTTCAGGAGTACAACCTCTTCCCGACCCTTTCGGTCATCGAGAACGTCATGGTGGCCCTCGACCTGCGGGGCATGAACAGGAAGGACTCCGCCGAGACAGCCATGTCAGCGCTGGAAAACGTAGGCATGGCCGAAAAGGCGCACGTTTATCCCGAAACGCTCAGCGGCGGCCAGAAACAGCGGCTGGCCATCGCCCGCGCACTGGCGGGATCGCCAAAGGTCATCCTCGCAGATGAACCCACCGCAGCGCTTGATTCCGAAAACGGCAGGCTGGTCATGGACCTCATGTCCTCCCTCGCCGACGACGGCACCCGCTCCGTGGTGGTGGTCACGCACGACCAGCGCACCTTCGAGTTCGCCGACCGCATCATCACCATCGAGGACGGCCTGCTCCTGCCGCCGAGGGAAATGAACAACATCCGAAAGTCGAGGAAAACATGAGAGTACTGCTTCTTCTGCTCGCACTCACGGCAGGTCTGGCCGTTGCCGTCCATTATCAGGCACCGGGCTGGCTGGCACGACTGCTGCCGGAGGTGGACAACTCCACCGAGGCCTTTGAGTCCGTGCCGCCCCTTGAAGAATCCTCACCATGGATAGCCGCTTACGGACGGGTAGAGCCAGTTTCCGAGGAACGCGCCCTCGCCTTTGAAATCAGCGGTCTCATCGATTCCGTCTCCGTGAAGGAAGGAGACCCGGTGCGAAAGGGGCAGATTCTGGCCACCCTGCGCAACGAGGATTATCAAGCACAGCTCGCTTCGGCCCGCGCCATTCAGGAAGCACGCAGGGCCACCTACGAGAAGCTGGTCGCAGGCGCACGAAAGGAAGAAAAAAGCGAAGCGTGGGCCGCGGTGGAGCGCGCACGGCTGGTGATGCAGAATGCCCGAGTCGAGATGCAGCGCAGAAGGGAGCTGTTGGAAAAAAATCTCATCGCCAAGGAAGAGGTGGACCGGGCCACCAAGGATTTCCGGGTCGCCCAGAAACAGTATGAAGAGGCGGTTCAGCGCCACCTCATCGCCAAGGACCAATCCCGAAAGGAAGACATCGCCTCGGCCTACGCCGAATTCGACGCGGCCAGAATGCAGGCCCGGGAACGCGAAGCGAACCTCGAAAAGACCCTGCTCCGCTCCCCCATAGACGGCGTGGTGCTGCGAACACATCGCCGCGCCGGGGAAAACGTCTCCATATTCTTCGAAAGTCCCGTACTCACCGTCGGCGACACCACGGAATACAACATCCGCGCCGAGGTGGACGAGAAATTCGCGGCCGGGGTGAAGCTCGGCCAGCCAGCCTTCTTCGTCTCGGACGCCTTCGGCAAGAGGCGTTTCGCAGGAAGCGTCGTGCGCCTCGGCAGGATGACCGGCAAGAAGAAGCTTCCGCTGGATACGCCCGGCGACAAGGCGGATACCGAAGTGCTGGAAGTGATCGTTTCCATGGACGAGGACAGAGAACTCATCACCGGCCTCACCGGGGACGTCTTCATCAAAACGGGACAGTCAGCCAAGAACCGCTAACGAGCAAGCTCAAGGACGCATCATGTCTCCCGCAGCAGTACGAATCATCCCTTTCGCCGTTTACATGGCCTTCATTGCCCTGGCAGAACTGGCCGCTTTTCTTCCCGAAGAGACGCTCGCACCTGACTTTTTCGATACGTTCTATCCACTCCGGGCCGGGCTGACCGGGCTGCTCCTCTGGTTTTTCAGAAAACACTACACCGAAATCCGCTGGAATGAACTCGCCGACGCACGGGTGACCCCGGTCACCATCGCAGTCGGCGTCCTGCTTTGCGGCGCGTGGGTGAATATGGACTGGGCATTTGCCATACAGGGCGAACTCACCCCGTACGATCCCGGAACCACCGGCACGGCAATGGTCCTGATGCTGACTGCCCGTGTCGCGGGTGCGGTGCTGGTGGTTCCCGTCATGGAAGAACTCTTCTGGCGCTCTTTCCTTGCCCGCTATCTCGTAAACAGGGATTTCCCGAAGGTCCGCCCCGGGGCGATCACCATGGTCGCCGTGGTCGCGACCTCCGTCCTCTTCGGGCTGGAGCACAACCTCTGGCTGGCCGGGATACTGGCCGGTCTTGTGTTCACCTTCATATACATGCGCACCGGCAGTCTGGCCCAGACCATCCTTTGCCACGCGATCACGAACGGCGCGCTTGCGGCATACGTACTCGGAACCGGAGACTGGCGTTTCTGGTAGTGTCAAGAGCTTCCGAACATTCTGTCGGGCAAGTTTACAAACAGCCCGAAAGTGCACCGGCCCTCAGCTTTTAAACCATCGAAAACAAACAACAAACAACTTTGGCACACCGGTTGCTTACACAAGAGCAACTTGCAACTTTTTTTGGAGGAATGTCATGAGAATCATCAAGACCCTTACCCTGGCAGTCGTCACCTTGGCCTTTACGGCCAGCCTTGCGGCCGCAGCCCCCATCCTTACCGGCGGCTACAACTACATCAGCTTCGACGGCTTTGAAAACGTTTACGGCCGTACCGCTGAAACCATCACGGATCCGCTGGTTGACGGCGACGTCATCTACGGCGTGCTGCAGGCAGGCAACATCAAGACCGAAACCGGCAGCGTCGTCACCCAGCCCATGGGTTCGGAACTGACCGGCTTCTTCGCCGCTTCGGCACAGTATGTTGATGGCCTGCTGACCCTCAACTCGCTTCAGGCCACCAATGATACGTACAATTACTACACCGTCACCGACGGCGCAGTAACCTGGAACGACGCGGGCCTCGGCAGCATCATGGGCAGCATCTTCAGCGCCGATGAACTGGCCGGCTATTCCGTAATGAAGCTCTTCAGCGACCTTACCGGAGACGTGAACTCTCCCGATCTGGCCACCAGTATCGCCACCCACACCAACGGCGAAGAATGGGCAACCATGGCTCTGACTCCCGGTGACAGCTACTGGTATACCCAGCTCGCTCCTGAAGGCTTCGGAACCAACCTGTACGGCTTCCAGTCCTACGGTCCGGCTCCCTGGGGCAACGCCCTGATCAACGACCCGACCGAAAGCCTCTTTGACTACGACGTGGCCCTCTTCGGCGAAGCCGACATCAGCGCCAACGCCAACCCGCTGATCCCCTGGCTGCTCGACATCGCCGACCCCGCGGTCATCGCGACCCCGGAACCGAGCACCTTCCTGATCCTGGGCCTCGGACTCCTCGGACTCCTCGGCTTCAGAAGGAAGTTCCAGAACTAAATCGGCTAGCCTGATTCCTCACAAAATCAAGGGAGTCTCCGCAAGGAGGCTCCCTTCACTCTTTTCCGAGACTGACAACCCACTGTCGGAAACCGCTACACAGTCTCCCTCTATTCAACGCACCTCGCTTTCTCTGGACAATGAACAACTCTTCGACAACATATTGCCAACCGCAAGAACCTGCCTCAACCATGATGTCCGGAAGCCAAAATCAGCCACATAAGCACAAGAAAAACCGGCTCAAGATGAACCGGTTTGTTGTTATGCGTATTGTTCTACTGGAAGTCAGGTGTGCAGAAAGCTTTCCTCGGGCCGTCTGAGGGTTCCATGCCTGATGGCCGGGCCAAAGCCCACGCGGAAGAACATAACGGGAACCGAGGCCAGAAAGCCGGGAAAGACCTCTTCCACAAGCGGCCACGACCGGGACAGGATATCCTGATGCCTGTTGCTGCCAAAAGAACTCTCTCCTTCAAGCAGCACGCGCAGCCGGAACAGCGCCGGAGCCGCTGCGGGCTGAAACTGTACCCCGTAATGCGCGAAACGAAGCCAGACACGCTGCAAGGCGCGGCCAGCATCCAAAAAATTCTCGGGACTCCGGGCAGCCATGGAAATGAATCCCACACCGCCGGATTTGCGGATTCCCCGGGCGGAATGTGCGGCCACCGCCCGTGATGTGCCCAGCAGGTTGGCCGCACGCATGACGGACCAGCTCTTGGTGGCCCTCAGGAACAATTCGCCGGGCTTCCCAGCCTCCAGGTTCTTCAGAGGAAGACCGTCACGCGTGATGCGCTCTTCCTGCGGAGTGAAACGAATCATGGAGACAAGATGCTCATGCAATGAACGGTTCTCGCTGCGCAGCATGTCCAGCTGCATTACGGATTTCGCAAAGGTCTCTATTCCTTTGCGATCATTGACCCAGCCAAGGCGAAGTCCGGAAAAACCGTTCAACGTCTCTGCGACGGCCTGCCAGACGCCGTCCGAAACGGGTTCGCTGGAATAATCCCTTCGGTTCGTGGTTCGCAGCCAGATGGCGTCGAGAAAGGAGTCGTCCGCGGGCTCATCCGAATGATGCAGATCCATGCCGTACACGCAGTCCGCATCATTGTAGGGGAAATGCTCCAACTCCAGTTTGCGGCCGCAGGCGCGGGCGGCAACGGTCATATTCTCGGCAACGGCCCCGCAGGACATGAGAGACGCGGTCTGGGCGACATTGAAGAAACTATGGTCGGCATCCCTGTCCACGAAAAGATCGATCCGCCCGGGAGTCTTGCGGAACCGCCATGGCTGGACATTGTCGCCAGACGGCGCACGGACCCCGGCGCGGATCAGGTAGTCCAGCACCGTCCCGTCGCCGCTGTCGGGGGGTGGCGAAGCGACGGGACGGTTGCCGGTGGGACGGGGAGATAGCAGAAATTTCTTGAAAGCCCAGAGCTTGGCCTTCTGGAGCGCCCCCCGATTCCCCTTGAAAAGCCTTCCGCGCACCAGTTTACGCTTGTACGCATCGAACTGAAGATAATAGGGAACGGTCTTCACGCCCTTGCGTCCGAGGATGACGCGCATGGCTTCCATGGAGGCCAGAGCCGAACATAGTCCGCAGGCCAGTGCGGATGACGGTCCACGCTCGGCGTCTATATCCACTGCGTTCAGGTCGATATACCCGGCGTGGGTGGCCCGAGGAGAAAGTCCCATGGCAAATTTGAGCAGCCTGTCCCGCACCGGGGTCTCGTCTGAAATATCGAAGTATTCGTCGAACCCCATGCCTCCGGGCATGAAAACCAGCACCGCCGAACTGAACCCCATGGGACCGGCCGTGATAACAGGTATCCCGAGTTCCTGAGCCCGCTTGAAAACCATGCGGCGCACATCGAAAACGAAAAAGTCCAGTCCATCCAGAACGACATCTGCGCCATCGAGAAAATCATCAAGGTTTTGGGTGGTTACCCCTTCAGGGAATGTCCGGAAATCCAGATGAGGATTCACGTCCGTGGCTATCTTCACCATGGTGTCCAGTTTTTCCGAACCGAAGGATGCGGCGCTTGCGCCATACTGGCGGTTGACATTCACCGGGTTGAATTCGTCCATGTCCGCAATGCTGAAAGCTCCCACCCCGCAACGGACCATGGACATGAGATGACTGCCGCCCACGCCACCAAGCCCTGCCACCGCCACGCGCGAGCGCATGAGTCGGTCCAGCTCGTTGGCGTTCACGAGGCCAAGATTCCGGGCAAAGGCCGCCGCATGGAATTCTTCGCGATTCTTCAGCCCGTAGCCGGATATTTTCCGCAGCAATTCTTCACGGTTCACGATCGTCCCCCGACGTTCGGTTCTGCATTAATGCCCGATTTTCCCCTTTCCTCCGATGGCCTGAGGATACAGATACGCAAGGACCTGCAGCTGCTCTTCGTTCAACCCGCTCAGGACATGGGGACGTTGATCCAGAAAATACTGCACGGTGGATTGTTCCAGCGGCTTATCGTTGCCCACTGAATACTTCATGCTCGGATCCATGACCGCGTTCTTCATTTTGACGAAGAAAGACAGAAGGTCCGTGTCGAAGTCGGCATCACCGTATGCGTCGCGCATCCTCTGGTCATACGTGTGCACGTCGGCGTGAAGGGCCACGGCGGGCGCTCCCACTCCGGCATACATCCGCTCTTCCGCCAGTTGGTCGAAAAGGAAAATCTCCTTATAGAACCGGACGTGCTTCGGGTTGACCATGATGCACACGTCATCAAGCTCAACAAGGTGAGCGTAATTGAACAGCGCCTTTGCGAGATATACGACCAGATTGGCGCCCCGGCGACTTTTGGGGGTGGCCAGGGCACCTACTTCGGCAACCTGACGTCCCTTGGCGCGCAAAGCGTCGATCTCAGGCTTGTAGACAGCGTCCATGGGCAGACCGAACACTCGCGTATCCTTGTACAGGCTCATGGTGGATATGACCTTCAGGTAGGTCTTGAAAATGAAAACGGAAGTGGTAGGCAGCAGGCTGTGCACACTGTAGAGCATCCCTGTCGGCTCCGGGTTGGGCACATAACCGGCATCATTATACTCCGTGTAAACGATCCGGAAGGCCTGTTTCAGCTCGTCCAGAGTTTCCCCGATCTTGATACTCGGGCGGTCGATGCTATCAAGGTTGTCCCTGACCAGCGCCGAACGTCTGATCCGGATGGTACGTCGTTGCTCAAGTCCGTTGAACGGCGGCTTCCCGACCTTTCCTTCCTTTGCTGCCATTACCATTGCCACCCACCTGTACTGATCATGTTTCACCCTTCCATATAGTTTGCCAGCATTTCGATCGGCCTTGAGTCGGAGGTGTCGAATCCTCCGCCCATGCTTACGCCGTTGGACACGTTGCTCCATGTCTTTCGGCAGTAGAAGGAGACTGTCTGATAGGTCTCCGGAATGGTGAACACCACTTCAAAATACGATACGCCCGACAGCCTGTCCGCAAACCCCATATCGAGGTTATGAAAGGAAATTCTCATGCCCCCCTTGGAAATATCCTTGATGGTGACCGGCAGACTGTGCACTCCCCTGTCGGGGATATTTACACAGGATACCGCAGGAATTGACACTTCCAACCTTGGATACGCCCGTCTTTCGTCGCCCACTTTGTCCTTCATCTCCCCCTTGTCCCTGAGGTAGCTGAGAACTATTTCTCTTACACAGTCTTCGGGAGGGCGTTTATTCCCCTGTGCGACAGCCTGCAAAGCCTGATATTCCGTAGGGTTCATATCAAAACACACTTTCACGAAGAACCTCCTTTACCCTTGATCCCCTGACCGTCACAGCACCCGGGGATGCGCCAGCCTGCATTGTTGTCTTTTCCCGTATTCCGCCACCGGATTGTCATGGTTATTGCTATTAACATGCCAATAAACAGCAGCGTTTTTTCAAGGGAAAGACTACAAGGACAATCATGCAGATCACCTTTCAGGACATAGCTCTCAAACCAATGCCGAAGACGATCGCGCAGCTCGATCTCAGTAGAATATTTTCGCTTTTCAAGCGGTTTGAGTCCAACCACATTCCCTATCCTACCGCCGGGGGAGACTTTCAGTGCCTGTGCGCATCCCAATTGGCAGCGCTGGCAATCTGCAATGCGCCGCTGGACATTGAGCAGGCCCTCAAGCCTCATGTGAAAAAAGTCCGGCCGGCCGACCTGGTGGAGAGCCATCTCACGGAAGGATCCCAGTTGCCCGAACTGTTCGTGGTGGAAGACGGCCGACGCCCCGTGGGCTGGACAAACCTGAAACGCGTGCTCGTGAACACGCTACTGTGGTCAAGTCCCCGTCTTGATGAAGTTTTCTCGCCCCATAAGGGGGTCATCGTTTCGGAAACGGATTCTGTCTACGAGGCACATCGCAAGCTGCTCATGAACCATGCCGAAAGCGCCATCGTAACCGGTGGCCGTTACGTGCGGGGGATCATATTGGATCGCGACATCAGCAAGCTGGTGCAGGACGGAAGGGACATCTGGAATCTCAAGATTCGCAAGGCCATGCGCGAGGTTCCCGTACTGGGATCGTGGGTGCTGCTCAAGGATGCCTATACCGCCTGCATGAGAAACGACACCGACAGGGTTATCGTCAGCGACGCCGACGGCACCCCTATGGGCACAGCCACACTGGGTGACATCGTGAACGCTCTCGGCATCCGCGCCCAGATTCCGCAAAATGCGGACGGCGAATCCATCACCAGCCCGGGCCTTTATGAAGCGGCATTCATGGACACCGTACTGAGCCAATCCATGCAAACCGGAATAATCGGACTCAACGACCGGCTTCGCGTGGTGTACTACAATGCGACACTGCAACACCTGTTGGACAAGTCCAACCGCATCCGGGTCGGGGCCGACGTGGAGGCGATATCCCGATGCTGCGGCAGTTCAAGGCACAAGGTCTTGACCATGATCGAACGGGCAAGAAACGGCGATGAGCAGATATTCACCTCGTGGCGCGAGCAGAACGGAAGCCAGCGGCTCATGCAGTGCCGAATAAACGCGGTTCGGATAACCCACCGGACCATAGGGTACGTGCTTGCGGTCCAGGACATCACTTCACGGCACAACACGGAAACAAACATCAGAAAGTTGGCATATTACGACAGCCTGACCAGTCTGCCGAACAGGCATCTTTTCGAGGAACGGTTCGTTTCCGAGCTGAACAAGGCCCAGCGTCACGGAACCAAGCTGGCGGTGATGATGATGGACCTGAACGGATTCAAGGATATCAATGACCGGTTCGGACACTTCGCAGGCGACACGCTGTTGCGTGAACAGGGATTGCGGATGCTGGACACCGTTCGCGAGTCCGACACCGTAGCCCGCTTCGGCGGTGACGAGTTCATGTTCCTTTTCCCGGAAGTCACGGACAGGGGGAGCGCGGAAAAGGTCGCGGCAAAACTGATGAGAGCCGTGGAGCAGCCCGTGGTGCTTGGCGAGGAAAGGGTCACCATCAGCGCCTCGATAGGCACAGCGATTTACCCGGATGACGGAGTGGATTTCCGCACGCTCATGGACCGTGCGGACTCGGAGATGTATTTCAACAAGCGCTCCAACTGAGCTACATTATGTATCGCCCGGCCTGCTTTCCGTCGAAGACGGCACCCACGATGACCTGCGAACTCAGCTCCATGCGTGCGGGGCTGCAATCGAGTACCACCGGATTTTTTTCACCGGGGATAACGAAAATCAGGTTGAAATGCTCTATTGACTCAAGCATGTCGAGATACACGTGGCCCTTGTCACGAATCTCAAGGAGCACGCCCGAAAGCGAGATATTTTTTATCATGGCCGGCAGGCACACGATTTCTCCCTCGCTGCTGAAGATCTGCACAACCGCCTGCTGAGAAACCTCATAGCGAGTTCCCTGCCGCCGGCCCTCGTTGTCGAACGAAGGATCTTCCCGCATCACTGATCGTATCAGCCGCAAGACTGCGTCAGACACATTGCGACCAGCATCACCCTTTGCGTCAAGGGCAATATCCAGTAGTTGACTATAGCGTTTTTCCGTTCCGGAGATGGGCATCTTCACCTCTGCAGAGCCCCGTCCGGACTCCTGCCATGCTGATTGTTACGCCCGAAGCGACAGATTGTGCTTCTGCAAAAGCTCATAAAGCCTTGTCCGCGAAAGTCCCGAGATGCGGCAGGCCTTCTTCACCGAGTTTTCGCTCACCACCGCAAGGTGCCTGAGGTAGGTTTCCTCCACCTGGTTGATGGCGTTTTTCCTGTAATGCTTCAAATCCGGAAAATCCGGAGCGTTATCCACCGGCAAGGCCTGCAGTTCAAGGCTTTCGACCTCGCCATTCCAACCGCCGATGTTTCCGTTACCGTTGCCGTTGCCGTTGTCACCGGATTCGGCAGCTTCCGGAGCTTCATCGGCGACCATCTCGGCCTGAGGCATCCCGGCAATCATGCCGCCCTTGTCTTCCGCCTCCACGACAACCTTTCTTGACCGCAGGTTCTGCGGCAGATGGAAGAACGTCAGTTCATCCTCATAGACTGCCTTGTAGACCGAGACGCGAATCACATTCACGAATTCACGCACGTTCCCCGGCCACTCATAGTAGTAAAGGGCCTCCATGAAGGAACTGCCTATCTTGAGCGGCTTCCTGCCAAGCTCCTTGCAGATACTCTTGACGTAATTCTTGGCAAGCAGTTTGATGTCGCCGTTTCGGCTGCGAAGCGGCGGAAGCTCTATGGAAAACGTCTTGAGTCTGTAATACAGGTCACGCCTGAACAGGCCCTTCTCAACCATTTCATAAAGATTACAGTTCGTTGCAGCCACAAGACGGAAGTCCACATTGACCTCTTTCGAGGAACTGAGAGGACGGAACGTCTTCTCCTGAAGCACCCGCAGAAGGGACTTCTGAACATTCAGGGACAGGTCACCGATCTCATCAAGGAAAAGGGTGCCCTTGTGAGCATGTTCGAAAAGGCCTTTCTTGGTCCTGTCCGCGCCGGTAAAAGCGCCCCTGTCATGACCGAAGAGCAGGCTTTCGGCCAGATTGTCCGGCAGATTGGTGCAGTCCACCACCACGTAGCGGTTTTCCGCACGTGCGCTGTTGCGATGCAGAGCCCGGGCGAAAAGTTCCTTGCCCGTTCCGGTTTCACCGGTAATGAGCAGGTTGCCTTCCATACGGGCGGCAAGCCCCATCTGCTCGATGCAGCGGTTGAGCCTGCTGCTTTCACCGATAATGCCGCTGTGCTCAATGGCCGGACGAATGGCGGCTTTATCCTTCTGGCGGAGCAGGCTGTCTATGACTTCATAGAGCCGCCCTTTCTCAATGGGTTTGAGAATGTAGTCCTGCACCCCAGAGTCGAACGCCTTCTCGATACACCGCGGGTCGGAGTGACCGCTGAGAATCACGATGGCGCACTCGGGGTTGGCCTCCAAAACCATGGGAACGTGATCCACTCCGTTCCCCTCCGGAAGCATCACGTCGAGAAACACGATATCCACCGGATATTGACGGATATGTTTGATCCCCGAGGTAATGGAACCGAAAGCCTCACAGATGTGTCCCATCGATTCAGACCAGTGTGAAACGAGTCGTCTGATCGACGGGTCATCGTCGATTACAAGGATGCGACCCAAACCGTTCCCCCTCTCGAAAACAATTAACGGTCTGGCGAATTGATCACCGTTCCGTGCGCAAAAAAGCTGACCGATCTCACCTACAGGCTTCTATCCCCCAAAGTCCATAGGACATTTCCCTATTTTCCTTCCATATGAAACATGCGAACTACTACTATATACGCATTACAACGAAAAAGTCACCATCATATTATTTTTAAACTGCACATTGTAAAAACCATCGACACCGCATTAAAACCAAAATCAATATCAGATTCACAAAGTAAAAGACTATTCACTTTTTGAAACCACCCACACAACACCACTAATCATTAACAATTCACCATTTCAAAAAAACACGTGAAACCAATCTTCGATCGATTTTCTAGACTTTTGCGAGAAACCATCTTTGAAACCATCAACCTTTACGGCTAACAAGAAGGCCTCCTGCATTACCTATAGCGAAGCCGGAAATCAGGAGGCAAGACTGACGACAAGCTCGTCGATACGGTTGGACAGACGTTTCAGCAGGACGGCCCCGGCTGCTGTGAGAAGAAACCCGGCAAGAAAGGAAACGGCGTATCCGGCGTGAAAAACCTTGGTGAACAGTATCAGCACCCCGCCGTGCAGAAGGAAGAATTCATAAGAATAATTCTGCACCGTAAACAGCAGCCCCGAAGAAGTGCTGAGAGATGCGTGAAATGCTCCGCCCGAACGAAAACTCTCCTTGTCCAACCCGGTACTCGCCATCAGGCGTCGCAACAGGAACCCAAGCGCAAAGGCCACGAAGAAATACGGTGGAATGTCGAAAACAAGCAGAAACCACGCCCACACGACGGTTACGCCTACACGCAACACAACGCTTCTGAGAACGGCGATGACGAAAACATAGAGATAGAAGCAGAGGATGGCGGAGACGAACCACGCGATGACGTACAGACTGTTGTCGATGAACAGGTTGCCCCCGGCCAGGAGCACGCCAATCTCGAACACACCGACGTCCTTGTATCCGTACATCATATTGGCGGCCACGACTCCCACTACCACGATCCAGTACGGAATGTAGATGCGGCGAAGCCTGCGCATGAGCCATCCGACCGGGTTGCTGCGCGCGGAAGCCGCATAGAATCCTGACAAAAAGAGGAAAAAGGAAAACGCATAGAAGAGCGGCCTGTCACTGCCAAGGCCGTAGAGCGCATTGCAATGGAACACGAACACCAGCACGGTGGCCGTGATCCGCAACACGGAATTCACTGCGGAGGTCATTTCACGCACAGAAAGCTCTCCCTTGCATTCAACACTCATAGTGGACATTACCCGATTTCTCCCGGCGTTTCATGCACCAATTCTCCTTGGCCCTATTTTTCGCATCACCCGCATCAGGGACGGACGGAAGCCCGGCCGGTACCGATCCCATCCAGCAACTCACCGCACTTTTTCCCGGCAACAGCCAGTCCCTTGCCGACCAGAAAACTCGCCGTGAGTGCAAAGAGACCGTTCACCACGGGACTGTCCCACCAAGTCACCTGAAAATACTGGTGAATGATATAAACAGGCAGCAACACATCGCCGACGGCGTCAAGCCAGGGCATACGATAGCTCTTTGCGGTTCCGAGCACGAACAGTGCGATCCCTGCACCGAGCAGACTTATGACCCCATACGCTCCGTATCCGAGCGACAGCCCCTTGATCACAACTCCCGCAAGCACCCCCGCTGCAAGCAAAGCAACCCCGACTCCCGGCCGGAGTTGCAGCCCCCTTCGGGCCATGTAGATACCGACAACGTACCCGTACGCGGTTGACCATAGAGCAACCCCGTAGGGATTGGTCTCCGGAAGGATGAGCGTGGCCGCAAAACCTCCCACCAGCAGCGTGTCGAGGACACCGGGGTGGGTCAGCATTCCATTGAACAGCGGAAAGAGCACATAGAAAATAAGGAGCAGCGTCAGGAACCACACTCCGAGACCGAAAGGACTCTGATTGTTGATGTGAAACCAGTTCAGAAAACCGCTCATGCCCAGCCAGCTTACCAGCGAATGCCAGCCCAGAATATCCGGTCGCCCCTGCACCACAAACAGGGCGGCAAGAAAGAGGTTCACGATCAGATATACCACGAACAGTCGCCGCACCTTGTTTCTCCAGTATATTCGCATATCCGCACCGGGCGGGTACCGCCGCGCTATGAAAAAACCGGAGGTGATGGCGAAGAAGCACAGGCCCGTATCCACCGGTATCCAGAAGTTATACATGATGACCCCGCGTGACCCGTGATAGACATGGCCCCAGACGACAAGCGCCAGAAACAGCAGCTTCACGTACTGGACAAACGGATTGTAACCGGTCTTGACGTCGCTCGGGCTCATCATCGCCTCCCCGCCGGATTCATACCAACGTTAGAGCTATTGCATACGGTCCATTATCGCTCCTGCGAGCTTTTCACGTGCCACGATCAGATCTTCCGGGTCGGTGGACCAGTCGTACTCTTCCCTGGCCGCCTTGGTGATGATGGCCCTGCCCTCTTCCCCGCCGCCGAGACGTTCGAGCAGGGCAAGATATTCGTAATCCTCAAAGCCATCGCGAATGGAATTGAGCCGAATGGACGGGATCGGCACACCTTTGGTGCCACCTATCAATTCGGGCTTTCCGGGATACCAGAGCGTTCCGTCGCCGTTGGCATGGAAAGCATACTGGGTGACCCATGGCTGCTTCCCCCATTTGTAGCCCATCTGGTAGTAGAGGACGCCTTCGATATCCCGCAGCCACGAGAGCGCACCGACGATCCTCGGAGAAACTGCGCCGGCGTCGATAAAATAGCTCGGCAGCTTGACGGTCTCTTCCGACATCATTGACGTGTACCACCAGACCTCTTCACCCTTGGCCTGACGCGAGCGATAAAGCTCGGCTCCGCCGTGGCGGTCCTCCTTGTCAAAGAAATTGATGACAGGACACCAGATATCCACGAGACCGCGCAACGCGGGACGGCATTCTGTCGTCACCAGCGTCTTGAGTTTCGGCGCTCCCTGCTTGATGAGCCTGCACTTCTTCTCCACATCGGCCATGTGCCGCTTTCTGGGCTCGTCCCAGACGTAGACGTAGGATTTTTCGAGCCACCCCTTGCTCTCAAGAAACTCCTGCACCGCACGCCAGTAAGCGATCCATGCTTTATCCGTCTTGATATCGGGACTGCCGGTAACGTTGATGGACGTGAAGCGCCGACCGTCGGGCATACCGTCGCCGCTCAGGGCGTCTCCGAAGAAACGCTTGGTCTGGTTGGTGCTGAGGGTGCACGAATCCGTAGCCGCGTCATAATCTCCGGTGATGGTGAAGAAGCCGGTATAAAAAGCAATTCTATGCTTGGCCGCCTCTTTCTTGCAGAGCGAATACATCCCCTTCTCCGACACGTTGGACGGATCGAATCCAAAGGCGGTCCGCAATGTAGGCTGAACTGGCAGGTCGAACGGCAACACTTCCAGTGCAACGGGGATCGTCTGCGACTCCTGCCCCTCCATGCTCACCGTAAGGTTGCTTCGGTAAATCCCCGGCTTTTGCCCCGGCGGGACGGACACTTCGATCCAGAACGATTCGTTTTCCCCGGCATTCAGGTTCATGGGCCTCTTGCGTCTGACTTCCCCGTAATACGGGTCCACAAGCGGCACGAGCGCGTCCGGCCACCAGCCGGTCTGTCCCACGTTTCGCGACGGCTTCACGATGTCCATGTATTCCTGCCGGTACACAACAACCCGCTCCTCGGGAATGCGGCTGCCGTCATCGCTTCGCAGGGAGCCAAGATCCACTTCCATGGCTTTGTGCGCGCTCGCCGAAGTCACCACCAGCTGTATGGATTCCACTTCGCCACCAGCCGCCATCCAACGAGGAGAACGTTTCGGATACGCAGGCTCGCTGAAACGCTTGATCTTCCGCAGCGGAGATTCCAGAAACATTCTGAAGCCGGCATTGTCGTTTTCAGCCACGGTATAGGCGCCGGGGACCTCGACCCACGCGCTCGCGGCATTACCGGAATCCACGGCACGCAGCCGCATTTTCAGCCGACTGCCGGGGGCCGAGGGCACCGGAATTTCCACATTGCGCACATCGCCGGATATCTTGCTGCCGCCTTTGAGCGACTGCCATGCCCCGCCGTCGAGCGAGGTCTGGACTTCATAAAAGACCTTGTCACCGGGGTTGAAATCCCGCGGCTCATCATGGCTCCATTCCAGAAGGACGTTTCCGGCCACGGGCCTTGTGGAAGGAATGGTGGTGACGCTCGGTGCCGAAGGTGCCGCGTTGCCCGTAAAGACCACATCCATGGTCAGCTTTATGCGTATCTCGTCATCGCCACCGGGACCGCCGAAAACGAGCGGGTGACTGGAGTTGCGTCCGCCGCCGATATACTTGCGCTTGAGCGTCACGCCGATGGGTTCGTCCCCGGAAACCCAGTCTTCCAGCACATCCTCGGGAATGGAAATGTCATAGCGACGATCCCACTTGGTCGCCTGCGGATGCCGCGCCCCGTACCATGGCTCGGAAAAAAGCTCCCTGCCGGACAGGGTCAGCACACTGAACCGCAGTTCCACGTCGGTCCAGTCCGGTTCATAGCGGTAGAAGACGCTCAACGTTCCGGAGCGGACCTCGGCGGTGCTCCCCGGCAAATCGGGCCGCTCGCCCTTGAACGTGACCGGATTGGCATAGACGGTGACCCAGAGTCGGTCGGCATATTCGCCCTTGTCCAGCGGCACATCGAACTCGATGCTTTCGGACGAATCCGCCCTGACGTCGTGCACGGCTATGGCCAGCACCAGAGCCGTCAGCAACACCGCCAGCATGACGAGCGACTGCACAGGCCCTGCCCCGCGCCTGAGAACAACCAAACAATCATACCATTTCCACATATCGCTCCTGCCTTGTTGGGTAACCGGGTTTCATCCGCCTATGCCCGCTTTCCGGAAAGCGGGCACGAAATCGAGAGTCTGCATGATTCTGCGGCGATCCAGCAGCGCAAGCCCGGTCAGGTACACACCGCCCGCCACCGCCAGCTTCACGATGAGGGTCTGCCACATGGGCCCTTCCACCACGTATTGCATGTATACCAGCGCCGCGATGAGAAACGCCTGAGCCGCCAGCGTCCTGCGCACCCGCTTGAACACGGTGCCGATGCCCAGTCCGATGGCCTTGAGAAGAATCCCGCTGAACAGCAGACACAGCACCGGGTAAACCGTAATCCAGACATACAACGACGCTTCAATGCCCTGCCAGAGCGAAATGCCCAGTATGGCTCCGCCCACGAGAACCAGCTGCATGAACACGAACTTGACCTGCTCCGTGATTCGCCCGAGCGCTGTAAGCGCGACCATCACGTAGCTCTCCGCCAGTTTGAAGATATTCATGAGGCAGAATATGCGAAGCGGCAGCACCGCGGCAGCCCAGCTCTCGCCGAGCAGGATGAGGATGGCCTCTTCCGCACAGAAAAAGAGTACGTAATAGAACGGCACCAGAAACAGCACCTGAAGATAGGAAACCTTCAGCGTCCACTCCCGCATGCGTTCGTGGTCCGACTTGTCTTTGGCCAGATACGGCAGCAACACCCTGTTGATGATGTTGATGATCTTTTCAAAGGGCATGTTTGTCAGTTGCTTGGCGAAGGTATAGCCCCCCAGAAACGCCGGTGACGCGAGCTTTCCAAAGATGAATACGTCCACCTTGGAATACAGCTGCGCGATGGATTTGCGCGCCAGAATCTTGAGGCCGAAAAGGAGCAGTTCGCTGACTTCGGCCCAGCGGATGAGAAATGTGGGCCGCACGGGCCTGTAGTAACTGAAGCCGATGAGCTGAAAGAATTCGATGAGTATCCACTGCGAGGCAAGCGTCCAGTACCCGAACCCTGCGGCGGCCATGGACAAGGCGCAGAAGGACGTAATGATGCGCGAACCGGTTTCGATCTTGGCGATGGCATCAAACCGCGTTTCGCGAGCCAGCAGACTCCATTGCAAGGATTTAGGCGCGCCCACAAGAAAGACGATGTTCTGGAAGGAAACCAGTGCGGTTAACCGTGGATCATTGAAGGCCCAGGCCATGAGCGGAGCCGCCAGCAGGCCAATGCCGAACATGATGACACCCGTGAGAATCGAAAAGCCGTAGAGCGCGCGTATCTGATAGTCCGATATTTCATCCGCCTGCACCACCGCCGCGCTCACGCCCATGAGGCAGACCGTGTGGGCAAAGACGGTATAGAGTCCTGAAATGGCCACGATACCGTAGTCTTCCGGACTCAGCAGCCGTGCGACCACGATGGTGACGGTCCACGTGATGACCTGCCCGAAAAGGCTCGTTCCGCCCATCCAGGCCAGACTTTTTTTCACGCCCATGCCGCTCATCGCGCTTCCCTCGCTTCATAGCCGTTGAAGACGATGCCCTTTTCGCAAATGCCGTTGGTCACCATTTCCATCATTTCCCGGTAATTCTCGGCGTAGCTGCTCCCCGAGAGCAGAGACATGGCGCGCTCCCTTCCGGCTTCGCCCATGCGTCTGCGCATATCCGGGTCCGAAAGCAACATATCCAGCTTGCGGGCCAGATCTTCGGGATCCTCAGGCGCCGCAAGCAGTCCGGTGCGCCCGTCCTCCACAATGTTCGGAATGCCGCCCGTACGACTTCCGATGCAGGGTTTGCCGCAGGCCATGGCCTCGATGAAAACCCGCCCCATGCCTTCGGAGCGCGAAGGCGTCACCAACGCCTTGCAGCGTGAGAGGTACTGTTGCACCTGATCGTAGGGAACGGGATCAAGCAGTTCCACGCCCGGAATGCCGGACGCGAGCGCATCCCACATGGCCCTCTCCGAAGCGCGGCGGTACCCCACGACCTTCAGCAGGATGTCGGGATGCCTGCTGCGGACCTCGGCAAACGCCTTGAGCAGTATATCCACCCCTTTCACATGGAACGGATGCCCGAGGCACAGCAGATACCCGGCATCGCCGCGGTCTGAAAAATGATCCGTGGGAACGTAGTTATGAAACATGACCACCGGCTTGCCCTGGAGCACGTCGGCCCACTCACGGTACTGGTCGGAGTTGAGAATCTTGACGCAATCCGCCATGCGCAGGGTGAGGCTGCCCACCAGATTGAAAAGTGTGCGCCGCACTCTGCTGACCGGCTTTCCCGCAAGGCGGGCCGCTTCGGCGTCGCGGATGTGTCCGTTGATTTCCACCACCAGTTTCGCCCCGGAAGCGAGCTTGGCAAAGACGCCCATGACGCCCAGCGTCAAGGGATCGTATACGGCGATGACGTCCGGGCGGCGCTGCCTTGCGATGCGAATGGCTCGCCAAATCATCCCCGCAGTTCTGCGGATCATGCGCCAGCGCGTCCAACGACGCTCGGCGGGATGCACATGCAACACGGCATTGGCGAAACGGTCGCCGTTCAGCGACTCATCGCCAGAAGCAAGAATGTCGAATTCCCACTCACGGGGCATGGCCTCGAAGCGCGAACGAAACTGCTCTGCATGAAGGGCCAGCCCCGGCGGAAGAATGCTCAGTATCCTCACGGCGTAACTCCCTTCCTTTCTGCCAGCAGCCGGTGCAGACAGTCGCGGATGTGCTCCACGTGCACCTTGAGCGAACTGTGCCGCCAGACATGCTCATGCGCTGCCGTCCCCACTCGGGACCGCAACTGCGGGTCCTTCACCAGACGCAGCATGATCTCTTCGAATTCGTCCACGGTTTCGGCAAAAAAACCCGTTTCACCATGACGGATCACGGCGCGTTCGGAGTGGGTGGGGCAGACCACGGCGGGCAGTCCGGCGGCCATGTAGCCCTGAACCTTGTTGGCATCCTTGAACCGCTGAAGGTTCGAGGTATCACGCCAGCGAAATGCAATGTCGGCGTCGAGGATATCCTCGGCCCATGTGTCGTTGTCGAACATGCGGTACTCTATCCAGTCATGTTCGCCCACCCGGTCGGTGTCGTAGAGAATGCGGCAGCCGTGATTGTCGTGAAGCCTGCGAAGCACCGGCAGCACGGGATCATTCTGAGGCTGATTCAGCCAGACGCCGGTCCAGTAAAGCGTTACCCCGTTAACGGCATCACTCGCCTGCTTGAAGGATCCTTCGTTGGCGTCATTGTAGATCTGCCGGGGAAGGTGAACAGGCTCGGTCCCTGCCCTGCGCACGACTTTTTCGAGCAACGGCGAGCACACGAGGCAGCCATCGAGCAGCGAGAACCGCTTCAGGTCCCGGCGCTCCCAAGGATAGTAGCGGACATGCTTCAACATGCGCCGCCATGTCGCGTCCTCGTAAACCGAGGGACACAGGAAGGTATCCTGATAGTCCAGCAGCATGACTTTTCCCGCATCCCCAAGAGCGCGCATGGTCCGCAGTTCCGGAAGGTATTTGATGAAAACAAGCGCATCGAATTCCTGAAGTTCGTCAATGCGAAACGGGTTCCATGAGAAGAAACCGCACTCAAAGCCGTGGTAGGACTCCAACTCCCGTGCCACCTTGCGGCCGGACTGCTCGAAGGAGTTGGCGTCGGTCACTGGACCGAAGCCTATTCTGGTGGGACGATCAGTTTCGCGCATCGGCCCCTCCCCCGTTCCTGCGGCGGTCGATCTCGTCATGCATACGCCCGATGACCGATGGCCAGACGTATTCTGAAAGCGCCAGCTTCCGCCCCTTTTCGCCGACCTTTTGCCGCTTGGGACCGTCGTCCATGAGATCAAGACAGGCCGACGCAAAAGACTCCGCATCATCGCGTATCATAAGATGCTCTTCGTCCTTGCAGAGGATGCCCTCACACCCGAGCGAGGTGGAGACGACCGCGGTGGACATGGAAAAGGCTTCCAAAATCTTGAGCCGCGTCCCGCCGCCGTAGCGAAGCGGCACCACGGCGACCGCCGCGCCATGAACATAGGGACGAACGTCATCCACGGTTCCTGTCACGGTCACGCCGTTTGCGGGATCGTGCAGGGCGAGCACGTCCGGATGAGGCTTGCGCCCTACGACGCTCAGATGCGCTGCGGGACGGCGCTGGCGGATGCGCGGCAGGACATCCCGGACAAAGCCGATCACGCCGTCCACGTTGGGGAGCCAGTCCATGGACCCGACGAAGACCAGTTCGTCGGCACACTCCCTTTCGGCCCCTCCCGGAGTGAAGTAGCGGTCGTCCACGCCGTTTTCCACCAGCACCGCACGGCCGGAAACGCCGCACATGCGGTCGATCTGGTCGCAATCCTCGCGGGAAACGGCCAGCACCGCATCACAGGCGCGAAACGCATCGCACTCGAAGCGACGCATGTTGCGGGCATGCAGCGAAAGTGCGGCCCACCGAGGTCCGAAGCGCTCCAGATCGCGCATTCGATCCGCTATCTGACATTCCACGTTATGGGCGTTCAGGGTCACGAACGGCCGGAACTCGCCGACAATGCTCGCAGCTTCCCCCGCCAGATGAACGGTTTCGATGTGCACAAGGTCATACCCCTGCCCGAGCCGGTCCCGGAATCTCCTGGAGAAATCGTCGTTACGGTACTTCATGGTGGAAACCGGCAGTCCGCGCACGGCTGCGGAGATCAGTTGCGAGACCGTGGTCCCGTGCCCGAGAGCGGGATTCGGAATCTGTTCCACCCTGCTGACGCCGAGCTCAAGCGCTCCGTCCACCCAAGCCTGCGTTTCAGAGAGGTCCATGGACGGGTCGCAATAACTGATGACGTCCACATCATAGCGTTTCGCAAACCCTGCCAGCGTGTTCCATGAACGGATTCTGGCTCCGGTGTCACAGGGGTAAGGCGGCCTCGCCACCGCAAAAAGGACCCGCTGCCTGCTCATGCGACCTCCCCTTCCGGCTTCTCCGTACGACCAATCTTCTCAAGCATGGCTTTGGCAATGGTCGCCGAGCAGGTTTCCGGGCGATACCGTTCGCGACTCAACAGACAGTTCTCGCGCATGACGCGCAGACGCTCTTCATCTTCAAGCAGCAGGGAAACAGCGTCCGCAACCGAGACGGCGTCCGGTTCTTCCATGACCAGTCCGGTCTCACCGTGCTCCACCATTTCCGGAATACCGGCACTGGCCGAGGCAACCGCCGGCAACCCGCAGGCCATGGCTTCCTTGATGACGTTCGGATACGCATCGTAGCGCGCGGGATGCAGCAGCAGGGCCGAGGAAAGATACTCAGCCCGAAGCCGCCCGTGCGAGACAAGACCCAGGTGCCTTGCGCCCTTGGGCAGTCGCTGTTCGGCAGGGCCTCCAAGGACGATCAGCTCAAGCTCGGGAAACGTGCGCCGCACAATCTCGAAAGCGCGGAAAACGATATCCCCGCCCTTGCGGTGGAAATCCGTGCTGACGAAAAGCAACTTCTGACGGCGTTTTCCAAGGGCCTGATGCAGCTCGGGAAACGCGATCTTGCAGGCCGTGGGAGCAACCGTCACCTTCTCCGGACTCAGCCCGTAATCTTCGATCATGGAACGCCTTGCGCTCTCGCTGTAGGTAAAAACAAGGTCCTTGTCCTGCATCGAAGCACGCTCCAGTTCAAAGAACCGCTCCCGGTACGAGGAAAAGTTTTTAGGCAACCACTGCGGCCAGTGGCGTTCGACCATGGAAACGGTCTGGTCGTGGTAGGAAAAGCTCTTGGCTCCGTTGCTGGTGACCGGGCCGAAAAGACACCCCACCTGAAAGAGCGCATCCTGCGGCTGACTGTACATTTCAACCGCCCTGCGGAACCTACTGGTGCGCGCCTCGAACGCCCGTGGATGCTTTGCCGCCCACTCCATGCGGCGATGGAATTCTCGTCTGGCGTCAAACGGACGGCAGAGCATGGCTTTGAAGAGGCAATACAGGCGGCTGCGCCGCGCGGCGGTCTCGTCGTCGGCATTGAGCACATTCGTATGGAAGGAACGCCCCAATCCTTCGTAGAGCCAGTTCTTGCTCGTCCCGGCCTGCACGTCAGGTCCGGCCCACTGGTCCAGAACAAGAAGGGAAGGAGCAATGCGCGACTTGGGCGGTCCCATGAGGCCCACATCGTTCAAGTCATGATATGAACTCATTTGCGCTCCTTCATCTTGTACCGGCGGCGGGGTGCGGCGCGAACCGATTCGGCCTGCGCCGCCGACCGGGAAACGGGAGGAGAATCAGCCATGACCGGAGCCTGAGCCGGTTCAAGTGCCAGCACCCGCTCGCGGACCATGGCGATGAACAGCACGAAATACAGAACGAAAATATACCCCCACGAAAGAAACATTCCCCCGAATACATACGCGGTCAGTGAAAGCCGTATACCCTTGCCCAGCCAGTCGTTCTCATCCTTCGGCGCAGCCCTTCGCCATGCGGAAAACAGCATGGCCAGAAACGCCGCGAGACCGAAGATGCCCAGCTCCGCGCCGATCTCGATGAACGCGTTATGCGCTTCGCTCCACTTGCCGCCACTATGCGTCTGGCCCTCGGCCACGATGAAGGTGGAAAGGCCGGTGCCGGTAAGCATGTTTTTCTGGAACAGCTCCAGCCCGTTCTTCCAGACTTCTATACGACCGTGTTTGGCCGTCATGTTGTAGTCGTCCTCCAGGTTCACCATGGACGTAAAGCGGCTCAGTTTTCCCGGCGGCGCAAAGGCGAGCACCAGCATAAGCGCCAGCCCGCCGAACATGGCCAGCCTGACCACGCCCTTCACACCATGTGACAAGGCCCAGACCGTCACGGTGCCCACGAGAGCCACGAGCCCGCCCCGGGACTGGGTCAGGACGATGGCCCCCAGCCCAAGCACTGCGGCGGAGCGAAGCGCCCATTTGTAGAGCGGCTTCACATGCTTCATGGCTGGCAGGACCAGCGCGAGAATCATGACGAAGAGCAGCGCAGTATCGTTGGGGTCATACGTCCAGTTGGCGGCCACCCGCCCCCCGACGACGCGCGGATGCAGAAAACAGATCAACCCAAGAACGATCAATGTCAGCACGGCGCCGCCGATGACGTAGTTGAGATCTTCGCGCCGATCCACCTGACAGTTGAGCGCCAGCAGGAATATTCCGCAATAGAGAATGAACTCCTTGAGAAACCCCAGCGACTTGCTGCCGTAAACGCTGAATGCCACGCTGGCGATCATTATCCCCACGAACAGCACGAACTTGCGGAAGGTCGGGGAAAGCCAAAGCATATTCAGCCTGTACCGGCTGGTCCCGCCCTTCATCAGCAGAGATATGCCCATGATAAGAAACATCACCAGCACGAGTCGCAACGGCCACAGGAAGACGAAGACCTCCTGCACACGACCGAGGGTAATCATGGTGCCAAACAGCATCAGATTGGCCAGAAGGCCCGGAGAACGTCTTATGGCGACCTCCACATTGCTCATGTTGCCTCCTCGACGAAGGGCTGAGCGTCACGGATGACCTCGTCGTAGAACTGAAGGTGCCTGCGGCTCCACTCGCCAGTGCCGAAATCGCTTTGAACACGCTCATAGGCGCGCCTGCCGTGGCGACTGCGGATCAGCGAGTCATCCATGTACATATCAAACCCTTCGCGAAGCGCGGAAAGATCGTTGACGGGATACAGCACGCCGTCGTCGCCGCTTCGCACCACATCCACATTCCCGCCGACCGCCGGCGCCACCACCGGCAGTGCGTACGAACGGGCCTCCAGCAGGCACATGGGGGTGCCTTCCCAGATGGATGTCTGCACCAGCAGATCGGCTCCGCGATACACGGCGTCCATGTCGGAGACGAATCCCGTGAACACAACGTTGTCGCGGATGCCCATACGCCGGGCAGCGTCCTCCAGATTCGCCTGCAACTCGCCGTTGCCCACCAGCAGGTAGTTCACCGGCGCGGCGCCGTTTTCGGAAATGTTGCGGCGTATCATCTCAAGATACAGCGGATAGTTCTTCTGGGTGCAAAGCCTGCCCACATTGATGACCACCGGCAGCGAAGGGTCCAGCCCGAAACGCGCAGCCAGTTCCTCGCGGGCCTTGTCGCGGCCTGAAAGCAATGCGGAAGGGTCAGGCTCCGGCAGCTCGATGGCATTGATGATGGCGGTGGATAATCCTCTGCAACGCGGCGGGAGAGAGCTTTCCAGCACCTCGCGCGAGCAGCCGATGACGCCGTCCGCCAATCGAAGCCCCATGCGCTGAAAACTCTTGATCATGGCGGCCATGCCGCCTTTGGGAAGAATCAGGCCATGCAGCGTGTAGACGACTACGCCCCTGTAGAGTCCGAACATCCGCATCAGCTCGGCGTAATAAAGCGACTTGTAGCAGTGGCAGTGCACCACGGAGATATGCAGCTCGTGCAGTCTATTCGCCACACTGCGCAAAAGGGGGAATGAAAACCGACTGCTCGTGCGAAAGATCTCGGCAAAGACCTCGATATCCCCCAGCGAACGCATGAGATTGCCGTTGCGCTGCTCGCCCGCCCGCGTCTCGACCACCATGAACAGACGACAGTCCAAGCCCATGGACCGCATGCTGCGGCACAGGCCGACTGCCACCTTCTCCCTTCCGCCGAAATCGCCGGAGAAACTGAAGTGGGCCACGCTGGGCGTCGGATTCTGGCTGGTCGTGTTCAAGGAAGCTCCTTTGCCGCCCTCAGCGTTTGTATTTGTCTTCGAGACGCACAATATCGTCCTCGCCGAGGTAACTGCCGGTCTGCACCTCGATCAGTTCAAGCGGAATCCTGCCGGGATTCTCCAGCCGGTGAACATTACCGAGCGGGATGTAGGTGGACTCGTCCTCGCAGAGCACGAACTCTTCGTCGCCATTGACGATGCGGGCCGTCCCCTTGACCACGACCCAATGCTCCGCGCGGTGAAAATGCTTCTGCAACGAGAGGACCTCACCGGGTTTGACCACGATGCGCTTGACCTGAAAACGGTCGTCCACAGTAATGGACTCGAAGCTGCCCCATGGGCGATAGACCGTCTTGTGCGCCTCGGTCTCGGGCCGCCTGGCGGCCTTGAGGCGGTCCACCACCGTCTTCATACCGTCCAGCCTGTCATGCGGTGCCACAAAGACCGCATCCGGGGTTTCCACCACCGTGGTGTCTTCCAGACCGAGGGTCACCACGAGCCTTCCGGACGAACGCACGTAGCAGTTGCGGCTCTGCTCCAGAACCACGTCACCCAGTGCACTGTTTCCGGATTCGTCACGGGGGTGCATGTCATGCAGGCTTTTCCATGAGCCGAGATCACGCCATTCGATGTTCATGGGGACCACCTCAATGCCCTTGATCCGCTCCATGACGGCACAATCGATGGAATCGGCCGGGCAGCGCGCGAAGTCCTCTGCGGAAAGGCGAATGAAATCAAGATCGCGGTAACAGCCGTCCACCGCAGCCCTGCACGCTTCAAGGATCTGCGGGGCATGACGGCCCAACTCATCGAGATACCGCGATGCCCGGAAAAGAAAGATGCCGCTGTTCCAGTAGAACTCGCCGGATTCGAAGTATTCGCGGGCCGTGTCCAAGGCGGGCTTTTCCACGAATGCATCCACCTGATAGACGTCCGGGGCGAGCTCCGAGCCGCGCCGGATGTAGCCGTAGCCCGTTTCCGGGTTGTCCGGGACAACGCCGAAGCAGACCACCCCGCCCTCTCTGGCGCGTTCCGCGCCGACGGCAACCATCTTCGCGAACATCGCAAAGTCTGGAATGGAATGATCGGCAGGCATGACCAGCATCACTGGGTCTTCATCCTCGCAGAGCATGGCGGCCACGGCCGCGGCCGGTGCGGTGTTTCTGCCCGATGGCTCAAGCAGCACCTGCCCTGCGACATCGCTGTTTCGCAGCTGTTCAGCCACGAGAAAGCGGTGTTCGTCGTTGCAGACCACCATCGGCCCTTGCGAACCGGTGATCATCCCACACCGAGCCAGAACGTCCGAGAAAAGATAGCGATCCCTAGACACCTCGATGAACTGCTTAGGATACAGCGTTCTGGACAACGGCCAGAGCCGGGTTCCCTTTCCACCGCAAAGTATGACGGGCTGCAAGGCAGTGCCTGCGGTCATGATTTCCCCCGATGTTGCGCCGCAGCAGCGGCACGTTATGCGCCAACTTCGCGCCCCGCTCTCCCCAGCGGGACACGCATGGGCCCCTTAGTCCCGACTCTCCGAAGCATTCCGGGAGCGGTCCTCTATTTTCTTCAACACAATGGCTGCTCCCCCGAGCAGCACCATGGCCATGATGAACACGGCCATTCCAGCGAATTCATGGAAAAATCCTTCGGCAGCAGCCCTGCCGTAATACCGTGAAAGCACGCCGGTCATGATCACCCGGAAGGCGTTGGTCATGACTGCGAATGGTATTGCGCTGAGCACGAGCAGCCAGCGGGTCCACGTTTTGCCGAGCATCAGAAAGGCCAGTGTGACGGCAATGGCGATAAGCGACATGAGTGAACGCATCCCGCTGCACGCGTCCGCCACTTCCAGCACGATATTGGGAAACGAGATAATGTTTCCCTCGCGCCACACCGCGAAATTCATGATCTTGAGCGCGAGAACCGAGACCTTGGTCACGAAAAGTTTGAGGGGAAAGGCAATGGCATCATAGATGATGTAAGGAAGCGGCACCATGAGCACCAGATAACCGAGCGGAAGACGCAGTCTGTTGAAGGTTTCCTTACCAAAAAAGAACAGGACCGACCCGGCAAGAATAACCACGAGCGAAAGCCGCATGTTGAAATATTCCGTGGCAAGCCACGCGAAAATGAGCTGCACAACTCCGGCGGCGATGACGAGGAGCCCGATATTGGAAGGCGTGGCGCGAGTCTCGCGCAATCGCGGCCAGTCGCGATAAACGAACCACCCCGCTATGAACGGGATGAGAAACCCGTGCGAGTAGTTGTCGTCTATGTACCAGTTATGGACCATCCTCTGGATGATGGAACTATAGGCCGCCGCCAATACGACCAGCAGCCCCGCGAGCTGGAACCGGTATTTGTAGAGCGATTCGGAAAACGTCACTTTGCCCCCGGCATGATGCTTTGAACGACACCGTCACAGACGCCCCGCGCGCCCATTCGGAAAAAGCGGTTTCCCCGTCCGCTTCGAGTCGTTCGAGCTTTTCGTGTTTCTATGTCCCTCGTCATTGAGAGCCAAAAACATGCCAAACGGAGACAACGTGAGAAAACAACACTATATCAGTTAGTTAAAGAGCATGAGCAGTATATTCTTCAAAGGAAGCGAACACTGGACTCCTGAAAAACCGGACAGCGGCGATTATAGCCCAACGGCTTTGTTCCGGAACAATATGTCGCGTTCCTTCAACCCGCTCCTGAGCTGCCACGCCTCCAACTGGCTGCTCAGGTGCAATCGCATTCTCACCACGGGTATCTTCAGCTCTGACGACTGTCCGGTTTTTTCGGAATCCCGTTGCAAAGGAAAAATGGAATGGAAGCAACGCAGCCATATTCCCCACCCAATAAGGTAGAACTTTTACCCCTCTTCAAAAATAACCCTCCCTACGATGAGAATGGACCGTTTGTTGCTTTTGATTTTGGAGTGTCCACAGAGTTCCTCCTGTTGAACACACGGCTGGCAACGCTTCACAAAGGAGTTCGCCCATGGTGTCCGTTTCCGTTATTTCACCCGTGTACAATGCAGAAGCTACACTGGAGCAAATGGTCGAGACGATTGTCAGCCAGTCTTTTGAAGACCTTGAGCTCATTCTCGTCGATGACGGTTCAACCGATGGGACCCACGATCTGACTCAGGATCTTTCACGACGCGACCCGCGCATCCGATTGCTGCAAAAGGAAAACGGTGGGGCCGGGAGTGCCCGCAATCTGGGTCTTGAGCATGCCAAGGGGAAGTACGTTACCTTTCTGGATGCTGACGACGAATTCCTGCCGAACCGGTTTGAGGCACACATACAACGGCTTGAATCAGCACCAAATTTGGTGGCGGTTTACGGTCGTTTCAGGGTTCGGGACCAGAGCGATGGACAAACCTTCCATGTGAATAATCCCTTTCCCGCGGAAGGAACCGCCCCTGCGGATTTCGTGAATTTCATGCTGCGGGCGGGGATGTTCTATCGGCTGGATTCGGCAACCTACCGAATGGAGAGCGTCGGCAGCCTGAGGTTCGACACAAAGCTCAAGCTCGGACAGGACTTCAAATTCATACTGGAAATGGCCTCGCGCGGACTCCACGCACCGGATAACGGTTACTGCGCCACCCTGACACGAGGGCATGAATCCATCACCAGACGTCGAGCACGCCACATGTACAGCAGTGAAAAAGCCCTCATTTCAGAGTTCATCCGCAACCATGGGTTGGGGGTGGCGGCTAAATGCCGCTCCATGTCGCACCAGCACGTGCGTTTTTCCAAACGATACCAGTCGAAAATGACCGGCAAGGCATGGTCACACGCCCTGCGGGCCATACCGTGGAATCCGCTTAACATCAGTGCATACAAACACATCCTTGGCGAACTGGTGCTGCAACGAAGCAGCTGACGGCAGGAAGGCAATCATACACGGCCACTCATTCTGGCAACGAAAAAAGCCCCGACTTTCATAGCCGGGGCTTTTGTACCGATCCGAACCCCTGCTTTCGCAGAGTCCTCGCGTCAAGGATCAGCCTTTCTTGACGACCGATGTTTTCAGCATCATGGAGCCGAATCCGGTAATTTTGCAGGAGATGTCGTGCACTCCGTCTTCCGGTTCGACCAATTTGATATTCTTCACCTTCGTCCCCTTCTTGATGGGAGTCGAAGCCCCTTTCACTTTCAGGTTCTGGGTGACGATAACGGTGTCTCCATCGGTGAGGACGTTGCCGTTCATATCGGTATAGACGCGTTCTTCGGTGTCCCCGGCCTGAAACTCGTGCCCACACTCGGGACAATTGAGAATACTGCCGTCAGAGTAGACATACTCGGAACCGCACTGCGGACAATCAGGTAATTTTTCCATAATTTCCAACCATTGGTTTGATGTTGCCCCCTTCCATTAATGGAGAGCCCCAAAAGGCGCAAGCGATCAAATCCGGCTCAGGATGAAAGTTGTCCCGGACTCTGAACACAACGCAATCCATTCAGGCAACGGAATGCTCCGGCGCGTCTACTTGGTAAGCTTCAAGACCACGTTGGCAAGACTGAAATACTTGAGGAACGTGTATCGCCAATATTCGTTCGGTGCGACTCGGTAGATCATCCGCTCCAGCGCAACCGCGTAGTTGACCGGCGAGGCCTTTCCCGTATGTCCAAGCAGCACCTGTGCCTTGTAGCCGGTATTCTCTGCGGCCTGCATAAGCTCTTCATAGGTGGGCAGTCCGATGTGCCCGGCAACGTATTGGCGAATGTTATAGGAGTGCGGAGCTCTGATATAAAAGACTCCGCCCGGTTTCAGGTTCTTGTAAACCCCTTTGAGAAATGTCTCATGGTGTTCCCACGGTATGTGCTCCACAACGTCGAAGCTGTAGGCGATGTCAAAGCGTCCGACGTCAAATCCCCCGGCATCCACCGTCTTGAACGTCACGTTGTCCAATTCCAGCGCCTCGGCAAAAAGAGCCGCACTTTGTATTGACGGTTCCGAGATGTCGATGCCGGTCACGTCGAATCCAAGCTGCGCAAAATAGCATGAATACGCACCGCCTCCACAGCCAACGTCCAGCACCGAGCCTTTGGGATGTCGTGAAATAGCACGAAACAGAGACCGCAGTTTATTCGGAAGCTTCGGTTTGAGGCAGGTTTCATATGCCGCACACGTCTTCCTGACCGTACGGGCCTCCCTCTCCGAGACCCCTGTGCAGTCAATCTCGGGAATCTTCTTGAATCGCATCACTTCTCCTGATTATGCAAAAGAACGCCAAAGCAAAATTCTTTACTGAGGAAATGATACGATAGCAAGGTTCCAGCTTGATCGTTGCATGTAAAGAACATGAAGATAAGATAAAGGCCGCATCAGATGCGGCCTTTATCTTATCTATCAAGGAAAAGCATTTCCCGTCTGGATGCAGGTTAACATCCTGTGGCTCTAAACCGAACTCACCTCTCCCACCAATTGGCGAATGCCTGCCTGCGGTTTTCCAGATCTACCGTTTCACCGATGCGGGGTGTTACGAGGCGATAGGATCTGCCCTCGCTCGCCTTGGCAAATCGCTGAAACGGATCATCCCATGCATGGTAGGCGATGCTGAACCTGCCCGCATGGGATGGCATCGCCGCCTCGGCCTGCAGGTCCTCGGCCGCACGAGCCGCCTGCTCCGGCATCATGTGCACATATTTCCACGCCTCGTTGTACTGTCCGCTGTCCAGCATGACGAGATCGAAGCCTCCGAACCGCTCCCCGATTTCCTTGAAATGCGGGCCGTATCCGCTGTCGCCGCTGTAGAAGACCCGACGGGACGGGGTCTCCAGCGCAAAGGAAACCCACAGGGTCCGATTGCGGTCGAACAGGCGTCCGGAAAAGTGTCTGGCGGTCAGAACATGGATGGAGAGACCGTCCTCCAGACGGAGTTCGTCATCCCAGTCCAGCTCGTGCACCTTGTCCTCGGGAAAGCCCCAGCGAGCAAAATGTTCGCCAACGCCAAGCCCCGTGACCACATGCCGCACCTTGGGCAGGAGGGATGTGACCGTCGCATGATCCAGATGGTCCCAATGGTCATGCGATATGAGCAGATAATCAATGGGCGGCATGTCAGCGGCCGTATAGAGATTCGACCCTTCAAACGCGCGCGTGGAAAAGAAAACCGGTGAAGCGTGGTCGCTGAAGACGGGATCAATCAGGATGCTTTTGCCTCCCAACTGCACGAAGTACGAGGAATGGCCCAGCCAGATGACCACGTCTGCATCCGGATCAAGCGATCTGAGATCCGTCTTGACCACCGGCAGTTGTCCGGAAGGCTTCAAGCTGTCACCATCACGGAAAAGGAATTTCAGCATCCCGCTGATGCCGATGCCGCCTTCAACGATGTGTTCAATGGGGACACGGTTGCGAAACGTGCCGTTTTCATAGTTGGGAGATCGGGATATCCGCTCCAACCGCTTTCCCTCGGGCAGTCGGCCGAACTTTTCATGTCCCAGATAGAGACAGCCGGAGACAACAAGCAACGCAAGGAGCGAAATGGGAATCATCATTTTTTTACGAAACATTCTCTTGGCCCGTTGGGTGTCGTAAGCCTGAAACACGGCAATGGCGTATGCAGCCTGTTACGACACGCCGAAAGTTGGTCATCTGTATGGTCCCGGTCTACTGTGAGCTGTCGGGAGTGACCCGAATTTGACCGGAGAGGGATCCGATATGTTCGGCTCCTTCGACGGCGTGCCCCAGTCCATAGAGTCCCGGAGCAGAGCGGAAGTCATCATGGAACAGGACCACATCCCCCCAAGGGGCGTAGTAGGCCAGAGTTCCCTTTCGTACGTTTTCCGCAAGCGGCGTATTGGAAGTGCTCAGCTTTTGCGGAGGATAAAAAATCTTTTCGTTGCTACCGTAGTCTTCCACTGCGATGTTCAATGGCAGCTGCCCGTACAATTCTTTTGCGGCCTGACTGTCATTAAGCTCATAGATGACCGTCTTGCCACCTGCTGTCACTGCTATCCGCATGACGTTCTCCTTTTCCGAACTGGATGATTGCACCTGCCGGATGACGGCTTTTCCAGACATCGCGGCAATCTCTTCAACACCGCTCAACACCACGCCAAGGCGGTGCATCTCGTCCCCTGCATGAAAATCCCTGTAGAGCATGAACACGTCGCCCCAGGGCTCGTAGTAGCTCAACTCGCCTTTCCTGCCGTCATGATAGGCCTCTTCCGGCTTCACGTTCAGCTTTTCAGGCGGATAGAACATCCACTGCGCGTCGCGAAAGTTGCTTAGCTCCAATTCAAGTGGAAGCTGTTCGTGAAATTCTTCTGCAGCGACGGTGTCATAAAGTCGAAACGTGGCACGTTTTCCATGAGAACTGATCTCAACCTTCATGTCGGAAAATGAAAGACCATGCTGCCGACCTTCCGTGGCTGTGGATTCTCCCGCCACGGCATTCAACGGGAGGAAATGCATGAAACCTGAAAGAATGAGGGCAAAAAACAGCCAGATCATAACACGATTCATGAAAGACCTCCCAAAGCTCATGCATTCCCCCCCGCTTCATATGCCTCGTTGAGAACGCGCATCCCTTTGACACCGCCCTCACCCCACACGCCGGTGGCAGCGATGATGCCCTTTTCCTCGATTCCACTCAGGCATCCCGTGAAGACTCTGAAGCTTTCAACGGCACTTTCCACCGGAAGACTGCCCCCGGCGGCGGCAAGAAGATAATACACTTCCTTGTGATGGATCATCGTATACACGGGACAGACCCTGTCCATGAAAGTCTTCATCTGGCCATTGAAAGAACGAAAATAGACCGGGCTGGCAAGAACGAGGACATCGGCAGCGAGCAATCCGGCAAGGATATCACGCATGTCATCGTCCTGAACACATGCCCCGGGATTGCCGATGCAGGAACAGCATCCGGTACAGTAGCTGATGTCACTTTCCGCAAGGCGGATCTTTTCAACGACATGCCCCGCTTCCTGTGCCCCGCGCATGAATTCGTTGCAGAGGATGTCGGAATTACCCTGCGCTCTGGGACTTGCCGATATTATCAGTATGTTTTTGCTCATGGAAAACTCGTTTACGCCTGCCGCATTGATAACCGCGCACGCCCGCCCGGAACGCAGAGATTCCGTTCCGGGCAGCCGTGCGTCAAATGAGGCTTTTCATTCTTTCCGGCTACTGACGATCCGCCAGAACCTTGGTGAGAACCTCTCCGGCGTTTTCGGCGCGCTCTTCGTCCACTTGATCGGCAAGCACCGTGATGAAGTCGTGCAGTTGGCCTTCGGTCAGCCCGGTATTCATGGCCGCGCTGAAGTGGAAAGTCAGCGGCCCGTTTACGCCGGTCATGTTCGCCAGCGCGGCAATGGTGGCCAGCTCGCGCTCCTGATGGGTCAGAATGTCGCGGGCGAAGATGTCCGCGAACAGATGCTCCTTGAGGAATTCGTCGATGATCGGCGAGAACTCCTGATACGGAGCCGGGTTCTCGGGGACTTCGTCCAGCCCCGCCAGGTCGGCGCGCACTCGGGCGCCGTATGTGTCCCGGTCCAGATCCTCGGGAATCGGCGACGCTTCCCTGCCGACTTCATCTTCGATGCCTTGGGCCCTGCGCTGTTCCATGACATCCATGAAAGCCCATATGCCACCGAGACTGCGGGGGAATCCCGCGTATGCGTACATCTGGACTAGGACTTCCTTGACTTCATTGACGGTCAACCCGGAATCCAGCCCTTCAGCCAATTCTGGCTTCAGGCGTTCGATTTCTCCGCTTGCCGTAAAGGCGGCAATGGTGACAATTGACCGCTGCCGGACGTCGAGTGTGGTTTTCTTTTGCATATCAGCTGCCTCCGATGCCGCAGCAAGACCGAGGGACATAACGAGTGCGATAAGGATCGCGGTGCATTTCTTCAGATGCATGCTCGGCCTCCTAGCGCTTCATGTATTGTTCATCCGTGACCTTTTCCTTCCAGACAACGGCCTTGCCGTCCTTGACCCCGGTAACCACGAGATGGGTCATGGGGGCATCGGGAGTCGCCCCGTGCCAGTGGTCCACGCCCACCGGACACCAGACGGTCTCGCCTTCATTGAACTTGATGACCTTTCCGTTGCGCGTTCCGGTCAGGGCCGTGCCTTCGGTGACGATCATATGTTGCCCCGCCGGATGCCAGTGCCATGCGGTGCGAGCACCGGGCTGAAAAGTGACATACGCACCGGAGTACGAGGCCGTATCGTTCTTCGGGAAAAGCATGTCCACCTGAACGTCACCGGTGAAGTACTCCGCAGGGCCCTTGAAGGATTTCTGCGTCCCTTGGCCGTAAAGCACCTGAGATTTTGAATCAGCCTCCTGTCCCGCGTAGGCGGCGGATGCGACCAGCGTCAGAACGACCAGCATAAAGAACACTCTTTTCATCGAAGACTCCTTGGTATTGCCGTTTTCGTATCGCACAGGATCAATCCAGCGCGTCGTATTCTTCGTCCGTGACCGGGGCCACCCATTCGTTGGAGCGGTCCTCGGCCGGGACCTCGACGGCCACGTGCGCGAACCACGAATCCTTTGCAGCACCATGCCAGTGCTTGGTTTCAGGCGGGATGTTGACCACGTTCCCGGGATGAAGCTCCCGGGCAGGTTTTCCGGCCTCCTGATACCAGCCGCGCCCCCCGGTCACCAAAAGTATCTGTCCGCCTTCATGATGGATATGCCACCAGTTGCGGCACCCCGGCTCAAAGGTGACATTGGCTATGAAAACGCCCTCGGTGGAGAGCATTTCAAGGTAGCTGGTGCCGGTAAAATATTTTGCAAAGGCCTCATTCTTTTCGCCTTTGGGAAAAAGTCCTTCTCCATCGAACGTATTACTCATGTCCATTCTCCCGGACCGGTTTTCATATTTCAGAGACTGCCACGAAATGCCGCTTGCCGCCCCCGGCAACACCAGGGACGGCAAACGACGCTAGGGGGGACTATTTCAGCGCCTTGGTAAAGAAGCCGTCCAGCTTGTCCCAAGGGATCAGGTCCACGCGATCGTAAAGATCCACGTGATTCGCTCCGGGAACGACCACCAGCTCCTTCGGCTCGGCCGCCGCCTCATACGCATCCTCGGTGAAGTAACGTGAGTGAGCGTTCTCACCCATGATAAACAGGATGGGACGCGGAGAGATTGACTCGATGCGGTCCAGCAGCTTGTAGTTCATGAAGGCCATGTCGCTGGTCATGGTGAAGTGGGTCGTGGAGCGGGGATGATGGCCGCGATCCGTCTTGTAGTACCCGTAAAACTCGCGGGTGATGGGGTCGGTGTCCTCGTCAATGGTTTCAGGCAGGCCGAGCGTTTTGGTTTCGGCCCCGGCGTATTCCTTCCAACGCTGTTCACCCAGCTGTTCGAGGTAGGCGTTGCGCTCTTCCTCGGTCCAGGAATCCTTCCAGCCATTGGCCTTGACCCGGCTCATGTCGTACATGCTCACCGTGGCCACGGCCTTGATGCGGGGGTCCACCTGCGCCGCGCTCAGGGAGAAACCGCCGCTGCCGCAAATGCCGATGATCCCGATCTTTTCACGGTTCACGTAAGGGCGGGTCCCCATGTAGTCCACGGCTGCGTGGAAGTCCTCCACGAATCCCTCTACCGACGAAATCTGGCGCGGAAAACCGCCGCTCTCGCCGTTATAGGACTCGTCAAAGGCGATGGTGACGAAGCCTCTTTCCGCCATGGCCTGCGCATAAATGCCGGCGCCCTGCTCCTTGACGCCGCCATAGGGCGTCCCCACGATGAGCGCGGCATAGTCCTTGGACGCATCAAAGTCCTTGGGTTTGAACATGTCGGCCGAAATATAGATTCCGAACCTGTTGTGAAACTCGACTTTCTCGTGAATCACCTTATCGCTCAGTGGGTATGTCTTATCCCAGTACATATCGTTCTCCGCGCAGGCTATGGTTGCAATCAGGACCAGAGTCAGGGTCGACATAATGGTCTTCATCATCTTGATCATCGAAACGCTATTTTTCATTGCGACCTCCAGTGAGAAGGCGTTTACGTTTCTCCGCGCTAAAGCGCGGAACGGAATATCCCGACCATATCCTCGACGCTCATGGACGGTCGTCCGGGCAGGTTGCCATTTCCATCGCTGACGATCTTCAGCGTATCCTTTGCATAGGTCTCGAACAGTTCGTCGCCTATGCCCAGCTCTGAGAAACGTGTCGGACAGCCTATGGAGCGCAGGAAGGTCTCAAAGCGGTCAATCCCCGCCAGAGCGCAATTCAGGTCCTCCGGAGAATCAGCCTTGAGACCGAAGACGCGTTCGGCGAACTGCACGAACTTGGCGGTGTTGCTTCTGGCGGCAAATCGCATCCACGCGGGATTGATGACCGAAAGACCCGCCGCATGGGTCACGTCGTGGTGGCCGGAGAGAGTGTGCTCCATCATGTGCACGGGATACGGTGCGTCGGTGCCCGCCTGTAGCCAGCCGTTGAGGGCCACGAGGGCAGCCCATTGCACCTGGGCACGCGCCGTCAGGTCCGTACCATCGGCAATGGCTTTCGGTCCCCACTCCATGGCAGTCAAAATGACGCCCTCGGCGAACCGGTCCTGCACCGGAGTCGTGTCAATGCCGTTGAAATAGGCTTCGGTCACGTGGGTAATGAGATCGCAGACGCCGTAGGCAGTCTGGTCTTGTGGGACGCTTACGGTCAGCTCGGGATCGACCAACGCGGTCTTGGGATAGAGCAGCGGAATCTGAATGAAGGATTTGACCTTGTCGTTCTCCTTGGTGATGACCGCGCCGCAGTTGCTTTCCGAGCCGGTGGCGGCCAGCGTGGGGACCGTGATCACGGGCAACGCCTCGGTCGGAACGTAGACATTTTCCTGACCGTGATGAATCATGTCCCAGGGGTCGCCGTCATAGAGCGCCGCGGCGGAGATGACCTTGGAAGCGTCCATGACACTGCCGCCGCCAAGGGCGACGATCACATCGCAGGATTCCCTTTCGACGATTTCCGCCCCGCGTGCCACGGAAGCGATGCGCGGGTTCGGCTCTATGCCGTCGCATTCCACATAAGAGATCCCCGCAGCCTTCAGACTTTCCACGGCCCGGTCAAAGATCCCGTTGCGCTTGACGCTGCCGCCGCCGGTAACGAGCAGAGCCTTGCGGCCGTATTCTCCCGTCAGTTCACCGAGCCGGGAAAGATTCCCGGCGCCAAATACGATCCGGGTCGGGTTCTGAAATTCGAAGTTCATTATGCACTCCTTTAGTTTTCATTCGTCGATGAAACCTTTTTAAGGAGTTCGCGGACGGGCTTGAACACACATTTCTCTCAAAACCTTGCCCATTCCTCCAAACAGATCGTTCCGCTATTGAAATATACGCGAGAATAGTGTCCATAATAAGGTTGAACATTCTGGAGGCGCACGAATGTCTAAAATGACTGATTTACTTACTGATCTCGCAACCATAGACGGCGATGCCGTCGAATCGAGACTCAAGGGCGTACGTTTCTTCAAGGACACCAAACATGTTCGGCGCAGGCCGATGTTGTATAATCCTGGAATCTGCATCGTTGCCTCGGGCCACAAGGAAGGCTCGCTGGGCGGCCAGTCCTTTCGCTACGATGCGAACAATTATCTGGTCACTTCCGTTGCCATGCCCTTTGAATGCGAATCGTTTCCGGGCGAGAACTGCCCGCTGCTGGGCATGTACATCGACATAGACATGGGCCAGCTGAATTCGCTCATCAACGACATGGATCTGCAATCAGAACTGGCGGAACTGGATGGCAAGGATTATCCTCTGGGCATAGGCCCGTCCGCCATGGGCGAAGACATGGAGGACGCGGCAGTCAAGCTGCTGAAGGCCCTACGTTCGGAAAAGGAAACCAGAATTCTGGCTCCGGGGTTGGTACGTGAAATTTATTACCGCGCCCTTTGCGGCTCGCAGGCGCCGGTGCTATATTCACTGGCAAGAGGAAAAAGCTCCTTCTCGCAGGTGGCCCGCGTCATCAGTCTGCTGGAAGGAAACTATTCCGAACGGTTCGACGTGCAGCAGATGGCGGATTCGGCCCACATGAGCGTTTCGGCCTTTCACAAGGCCTTCAAGGAAATCACCGCGGACTCTCCCCTGCAGTATCTCAAGAAGATCCGACTGGCACGCGCACGCGACCTCATCATCCAGAAAAACATGAAGGCCTACCTCGCCGCCGATGCCGTGGGGTATGAGAGCACCTCGCAGTTCAGCCGCGAGTTCAAGCGCCACTTCGGCCAGAGTCCTGCGGACGTCATGCGGGAGATACGGTCGGCATAACGCAGTCGAGCAACATGGAATACCATCTAACACTGGAGGGAGAGCCATGGATCGCCGTGATTTTCTGAAACAAACCATCAGGGGCGGAATCGTTGCGGGATCCATCCTCGCTTTCGGCGGCGTGCGCGCATTCTGGAGCACGCCCGCCATTGCCGCAGGCCCGGAAAACCCATGGGACCTGGTGGCCATTCGAGGCGGCGAGCCGGATGAAATGTTCGATAGCGCCATCAGTGCCTATAACGGCATGAAATCTTTCGTATCCCGAGGCGACAGGGTCGTCGTCAAACCGAACATCGGCTGGGACGTTTCCCCCGAACGTGGCGGCAACACCAACCCCAAGCTAGTCGGACGCATCGTTGAACACTGCTTCGACGCCGGGGCCGCGGAGGTGATCGTCTTCGACCACTCCTGCGACAACTGGCGGCAGTGCTACCTGAACAGCGGCATTGAAAACGCCGTGGAGGCCGTCGGCGGCAAGATGGTCTCGGCGGACAGCGAAGGCTACTACAGGGAGGTCTCGATACCCGAAGGCCGTCGCCTGAAAACGGCTCAGGTGCACAAGGCGCTGCTGGACGCGGACGTGTTCTTTAACGTTCCGGTCCTGAAGGATCACAGTTCATCGCTGATCACGGCCAGCATGAAAAATCTCATGGGCGTGGTCTGGGATCGCTGGTACTTCCACCGCAACGACCTGCACCAGTGCATCGCGGACATGGCTTCCTTCCGCAGGCCCGACCTCACCATTCTGGATGCGTACCACGTCATGATGCGAAACGGTCCACGCGGAGTCTCGGTGGAAGATGTGGTGCAGATGAAGGCACAGGTGCTCTCGACGGATTTCGTGGCCGCGGACGCCGCCGGTGCACGCCTTTACGGGGTGGACCCCGACGAGGTGCGCCACATCAAGCTCGCTTCCCAGATGCAGCTTGGCAGGATGGATCTCAAGAACCTGTCCATCAATCGCATCAAACTCGGGTAGAATGCGACAGCGCAACCTGAAAACGCTGCGGGTTGCAGCCGCCCTCGTCTTTCTGGTCTCGACCTCGCTTCTTTTCCTGGATTTCAGGGAAGCAGGGGCCATAAAGCTTGCCGACGCCGTCCTGTACCTGCAATTCGTCCCGTCGCTATTCAGTTTCCTTGAACAGGCGACGTTGGCGACAGGGGGCTTTCTCGCGGTACTGCTCGTCACAATCCTTTTCGGACGCATATACTGCTCCACGGTCTGCCCGTTCGGGACCCTGCAGGATGCAATCAGTCGTGCTGCCAGCCGGAAGCGTCGCAGATTCGCCTTCACCAAACCGCACAATGTTTTGCGGTATTCCGTGCTGGCCGTGACCCTGCTGGTGTTTCTCGGCGGAAGCGGGCTACTGGTCAATCTTCTGGATCCTTTCAGCAATCTCGGACGCATTCTATCCAACCTCGCCCGCCCCGCTCTCATCGCAGCCAACAATGCCGTGGCCCCCATTTTCGAAGCTTTCGGGTCTCACGCTCTGTACAGGGTCCAGTGGCCGGTCATCGCGCCGGTTTCCATCGGAGCAGCCATGGCGATGCTTTTGCTGGTGGCATGGCTCAGCCTCCGGCACGGGCGCCTATACTGCAACACGCTCTGCCCTGTCGGCACGTTGTTGGGGCTGATCTCAAATCTTTCACCGGTTCGCATCCGCTTTGACGCGGACACATGCCGAGAGTGCGGACGCTGTGAGCGCGTCTGCAAGGCAAGCTGTATTGATTTCAAGAGAAAGAAGGTAGACGTCAGCCGTTGCGTCGCCTGTTACAACTGCCTCAGCGCCTGTCCGGACAGCATCCTTCACCTGAGAACCACGCTCCCCAAAGGTCGGGCAGGCAAGGCGGATTCCGGCAGAAGGAAATTCATCATAACACTGGCGACCGGCGGGCTGGGACTTGCCGCCACCAACGCAAAAGCCGCCCTGCCGCCCGGCTTTGTCCCGAGCCGCCCCACGACAATCCCCGAGAACCGAACCAGCCCGGCCTCGCCGCCCGGTTCGGTATCAATAGACCACTTCACCGCCAAATGCACGGCGTGCCACCTTTGCGTTTCCGCCTGCCCATCGCGGGTACTGGTCCCTTCACTGTTCGACTACGGGCCGTCCGGCATCATGCAGCCTAAAATGGGCTTTGCCTCCGCCCATTGCAATTTCGACTGCACCGTCTGCTCACAAATCTGCCCCAGCGGCGCCATTCTGCCCCTGACGAAAAAGCAAAAGCACCGCACTCAGATCGGCAAGGCGCACTTCATCAAGAAAAACTGCGTGGTATATACCGACAACACCAACTGCGGCGCCTGCTCCGAGCACTGCCCCACCAAAGCGGTACGCATGGTGCCTTATGAAAACACCAAGGGCCGCAAACTCGTCATTCCCGAAGTGAACCAGAAGATATGCGTCGGCTGCGGAGGCTGCGAACACGCCTGCCCCACCCGGCCCTACAGGGCCATTTACGTGGATGGAAACCCTGTACACAAACGCGCGGAAAAACCCGTCATCAAAAAGCTGGAACCAGCACCTCACATGGAAGAAGATTTTCCCTTCTGATGCTTGAAGCACATGCTTTCGATGAATAGGGAAAAACCTATTTTCCTACTCCCTACTGAACCACAGGAATATTTTTAGGAAGAAAGAAAGGCACACTACCGCGCAGAAAAACGTAATTCCGTCTGTTCGGACACCACTTGCAGGGCAAGGGAACGAGTGAAAGCCCCCGCACAAGCTGGAAGGTGTGCCTGAAGAACTTCGTGTCATCTGAAGCGAAACTGAAGCTGTGACACGGCACCAGTATTGAGCACTAGGGGGTATCCGTGGCTTATTTCTCGTCAGGCAGTGAAGACTCGAAAGGGTATTAGAAGATCACTGTCGAAGTGAGGAACCTTGGCCCCTTTGCTGCTGAAGCCAGAATTCAAGTTGTCGGAGACGTATGGGAAAGCACGGGGCATATGTTCCCTGGGCAGTCCAGGTCTTTTGAGTTCACGAAATTCGGAGAAATACCGTTGCCATGGAAAGTAATGATCATGTATGACGGAGCCGAAAATTCGAATATTCAATATTTTATTCGAGGTTGAATTGAAGTTCGCAATTGCTATTCTGCTTGTCGCCTCACTCGTACCCACGAACACTTGGGCGCAATCTGTACTGAAGCTTTCGTGTGGCGATATCACCAAAATCGAGGTGTGGCGTTTCCGAGGAAGGGCTTGGCGTTGTCCACCCAACGATGGAGGCAGCAGAGATGGGTATCACTATCCAATCATAATCTACCTGACGAAGGAAGCTCAGAAGCGCGTGAAGCAGGTTTATGACTCAACCGAAGAAACTCCATTTATGGTTGATGATTGTAAATTCCTCATTCAGCATGTGCAAATAATGGCCAAGGAGATACTCATCGAGAGCGCTGATCCCACCAGGGACAACTTCCGTGGAGACGAAGGAATCATCATAACCAAGAAAACGAAAGAAGCAGCCTTTGAAGCTGCTCGGCAAATCTGCGCTGACAAGGTGGAGACTGCCGTGTTTACGGACGGCAGTTGAGTTAAGACGAAGTGTAGCGGTCCAGGGTTTTCTGGACACAATTTTGTCCTTAATCACGCCGCGCACTCAGTGAGCACGATCTGCCTTTCGCGGACCTGGCTCGGCGTCTTGTAGCCGTGCCTGCCGATGATCCATTGCCGGTTGTAGGTTTCCTTGAATTTCAGCAGGGCCTTCCTCAACTCTTCGACCGTGTTGAATCGCCTGACCCAAAGCAGATTTTCCTTGAGGATGCGAACGAATCGTTCCGCGATGCCATTGCCTTGGGGCTCACGGACGAATGACGGGGAG